>CAMPJU010000236.1 GCA_946886995.1 uncultured Lysobacteraceae bacterium | reverse complement strand
CAGGTTGGCGATGCCGCCCAGGTTGAGCACGGCACGGTCCTCGCCCGGGTCGTGCAGCAGTGCGGCGTGCAGGCCCGGCAACAACGGTGCGCCCTGTCCGCCCGCGGCGACGTCCCGGCGCCGGAACTCGGCGACCGTGGCGATCTTCGTCCGCTCGGCGATGCGGTGCCCGTCGCCCAGTTGCAGCGTGAATGGATAGCGTCCGTCACCGGCGACGCCGCGCGGGCGGTGGCGGACGGTCTGGCCGTGCGACCCGAGCGCGGAGACGTCCCCGGGCGCGACGCCGGCTTCCCCGAGCAACCGCAGGGCCGCTTCGGCGAAGGCATCGGCAACGCGCGCGTCCAGGGTTCCGTATTCGTCGAGCGACACGAGGTCGCCGCCCTGCCCGAGCTCGACGAGGCGTGCGCGGAGTGCGTCGTCCCAGGGATAACAGCGGCCGAGCACCAGCGACGGTGCGTCGGGGCGATCGAACGACACGAGCGCGACGTCGATGCCGTCGGCGCTCGTGCCCGAGATCAGCCCGAGGTAGAGGTCAATGGGTTCAACCCTTGTCGGCGGAGCGCGGGACGGAAACCGCGGCGACGCGGGTGTCTGCGCCGGCGCGCGCTTCCAGCCGCTCGATCTGCGCCATGGCCGGTGCGACCTGCGCGCGGAACGCGACCAGGGCATCGCCCTTGAGCGGCTCCGGCGGCGGCATCGTCACCTTCAGCGGGTTGCGGTGCACGCCGCCCACCCGGAATTCGTAGTGCAGGTGCGGTCCGGTCGCCAGGCCGGAACTGCCGACGTAGCCGATGACCGTGCCCTGCTTGATCCGCTGGCCTGGCTTGTACTTGCCGAAGCGCGACATGTGGGCGTACAGCGTCGTGTAACCCTTGCCGTGGTCGAGCACGACCGTGCGGCCGTAGCCGCTCTTCCAGCCGACGAAGGACACGCGTGCGTCGCCGGCGGCCATGATCGGGGTGCCGCTGCCCGCGCCGTAGTCGACGCCCTTGTGCGCCCGCACGCGGCCGAGCACCGGATGCTTGCGCGCGCTGCTGAACCCGGACGTGATCCGCGCGTACGGGATCGGCATGCGGATGAAGGCCTTCTTCAGCGGCCGGCCGTCGGCGTCGTAGTAGCCCACGGTGCCGTCGTGCTCGAAGCGGAAGCCCGTGTAGGTCTTGCCGCCGGTGGTGAACGTCGCCGCGCGGATGGTGCCGCCGCCGATGCGCTCGCCCTCGCGCCAGGTCTCGTCGTAGACGACGCTGAAGCGGTCGCCTTTCTGGGCGTTGGTGAAGTCGATGTCGTACTGGAAGATCTCGTCGGTCATCGCCACGATCGCCGCGGGGCTGAGGCCCGCCTTGCTCGCCGCGGCGTACAGGGAGCTCTCGATCTCGCCGGTCGCCGCCATGCTGCGCAGCTCGACCGGGCGTTCGATCACGCGCTCGCTGATGCGGTCGCCGAGGATCGCCAGCTCGACCCGGTGCAGGTCGTCGCGGTCGTAGCGGAAGGCGCGCAGCGTGCCGCTGGTGGGCAGGTCGAACGCGAGCTGTGCGCCCGGCACCAGTCGCGTCAGCACTTCACGCGTGCCGGGCTGGTCCAGGATGCGGTACATGGTCGTGGCCGGGACGCCCTGGGCCTCGAAGATCGCGCCGAGGGTCTGCCCGGATTCGACCGTGACGACCTGCCAGCTGTCGCCCGGCTGGCTGCGCTTGCGCGACAGCGGCAATTCGGGGAGCGCGAGTGCGCGGACGACGCGGTTGCTGTCCAGCGGTGCCGGGCGGGTCGCGTCGGAGAAGCCCGGCACGATCGCGGCGACCAGCATGCCGAGGGTGGCGACCAGGCTTGCCAGCGCCCACTGGCGCCGGGTCCAGCGACCGTTGAATCGCTCCCCTGCCGGCAACTGGACCTGCGAGCGGCGGTCGCGCGGCGAGCGCACCGGCGTGTGGTGGCCCGAAGGCACGCGCTGCGAAGCGTCGTCGTTCATGCGAATGTGCTCATGCAGATGGCTCCCCGGACCCCATGTGACGGGCACGTAACGGCGCTACCATATGCACTTGAAATGGGCGCGTCAAACCCTTGTCCGGCATGGGTTTTTTCGTGCGCTCGGTGTTAAATCCGCCTTAACCAAAGCTTCACGTCGCTGGTCACCTTTTCACCCGGAAGCCCGCCCACTTGTCCATCCAGGAAGCCCTCACCCTGATCGGCCGCGGTGCCGACGAGATCCTCAAGCGCGAGGAGCTGGCCGAACGCCTGGCGGCCGGCCGCCCGCTCCGGGTGAAGGCGGGGTTCGACCCCACCGCCCCCGACCTGCACCTGGGCCACACCGTCCTGCTCAACAAGATGCGGCAGTTCCAGGACCTGGGCCACCAGGTGGTCTTCCTCATCGGGGACTTCACCGGGATGATCGGCGACCCAAGCGGCAAGAGCGCCACGCGCAAGCCGCTGACCCGGGAGGACGTCGCCGCCAACGCCCGGACCTACAGCGACCAGGTGTTCAAGGTGCTGGACCGGGAACGTACGGAGGTGCGCTTCAACTCCGAGTGGTTCGACGCCATGCCCGCCGCCGACATGGTGCGCCTCGCAGGCCAGCACACGGTGGCGCGCATGCTGGAGCGGGACGACTTCTCCAAGCGCTTCTCGTCGCAGCAGCCCATCGCCATCCACGAGTTCCTGTATCCGCTCGTGCAGGGCTACGACTCGGTGGCGCTGCGCGCCGATGTCGAGCTAGGCGGCACCGACCAGAAGTTCAACCTGCTGATGGGGCGTGGGCTGCAGGAACATTACGGACAGAAGCCGCAGGTCGTGCTGACCATGCCGCTGCTCGAGGGCCTGGACGGCGTGCAGAAGATGTCCAAGTCGCTCGGCAATTACATCGGCATCGACGAGCCGGCGATCGACATCGTCACCAAGGCGATGAAGATCGGCGACGAGCTGATGTGGCGCTGGATCGAGTTGCTCAGTTTCGACATCGGGATCGAGGAGGCGCCACGACCGGAAGGGTTGCACCATCGTCCCCAC
>CAMPJU010000235.1 GCA_946886995.1 uncultured Lysobacteraceae bacterium | reverse complement strand
CCGCCGCTCCCACCCTACGCGTAACCACGGAAGTGCGGGCGCTGGCCTAGTGCAAGTCCGAGAGGTTCAGCCGCCGCAGCTTCGGCGCCTTCTTCGCGGTCACCGCCACGACGCCCATCGTGACGAAGCCGCCCAGCACCACCGCGGGCACCAGGCCGAGCAACCGCGCCATCGTGCCTGCATAGAACGCACCCAGCTCGTTCGACGAACCGACGAACAGCCCGTTGATCGACGACACCCGGCCGCGCATCTCGTCCGGCGTGGCCAGTTGCATGATCGTCGAGCGCAGCACCACCGAGACGCCGTCGAACAGTCCCGACCCGAACAGCAGCAGCGCCGACAGCCAGAAGTGCGTCGACAGCCCGAAGCCCACGATGCACATCCCGAACCCGGCGACCGCGAACAGCAGCGTGCGACCGGCGTCGCGGTCCGGCGGATGGCGTGCCATCCACGTGCCGACCAGCACCGCGCCCAGTGCCGGCGCGGCGCGCAGGATGCCCAGGCCTTCCGGTCCGTAGTGCAGGATCTCCTTGATGAACGCCGGCAGCAGCGACACCTCGCCGCCGAACAGCACGGCGAACATGTCCAGCGCCAGCGCGCCGAGCAGGATCTGGTGGCCGGCCACGAAGCGCACGCCGTCGCGGATGCTGGCGAAGACCGGCGCTCGCTGCAGCTGGATCGGTGGTTCGGTGACCCGCACCAGGCGGATCGCGACGGCCGCGCAGGCGGCCAGCACGATCGCGAGCACGTAGGCGGCGCCGACACCCGAGATGCCGATCACCACGCCGCCGAGCGCGGGGCCGATCACCAGGCCCAGCTGGAAGGTGACGCTGCCGATGCTCGCGCCACGCGGGAACTGCGGCCGCGGCAGCACGCGGGCGAAGATGGCGTTGTAGACCGGGCTCAGGAACGATCGTGCCGCGCCGGTCAGCGCGATCGCGGCATAGATGGGCCACGTGCGCGGCGCGCCACCGTCCACGCCTTCGGTGCTGATCCAGCCGAACGCGATCGCGGCCAGCAGCGCCGCGGTGACCGCCAGCCCGAGGCTCGCGACCATGCCGAGCTTGCGGCGTGGCAGGTGGTCGACGAGGTAGCCGGCGAACGGTGCCGTGCAGAAGTACGGGATGACCTCGGCCAGGCCGATCAGGCCGAGCGAGAAGGGATTGCGGGTCAGTTCGTAGACGTGCCAACCGACCGTGACCGCGACCACCTGGTACGACAGCGTGCCCAGGAGCCGGTACGACAGCAGCCCGAGGAACCCGCCGTTGCGCATCGGGTTGGCCGGCGGCGCTCCCGGTCCGGTCGGCGCGCCGGGGTCGCTCACGCCAGGGCCCGGGCGCGGTCTTGGATGAAGGCGAGCAGCGCGGCCAGGCCGTTGCTGCGTGTCGGCGACAGGTGCTTCGCCAGGCCGATCCTGTCGATGTAGCCGGGCTCGGTCGCGGCGATCTCGGCGGCCGGGCGCCCGGAATAGACGCGCAGCGCCAGGAAGATCAGGCCCGAGACGATCGCCGAATCACTCACGGCATGGAAGTCCAGGCGGTCGGCATCGCCTTCGGCGACGATCCACACGATCGACTGGCATCCATGCAGCCGGTGCTCGTCGGTCTTCCAGGCCTCGGGGAACGGCGGCAGCTTGCGGCCCAGGTCGATCAGGTACTGGTAGCGCTCCGACCAGTCCGAGAAGAACGCGAATTCCTCCGCGATCGCGCGTTGCGCATCGGCGGCGGTGGGCTCCATGGGGAACACGGTCGCGGTCATGCGCGTCGCCAGCGCACGCCGCCGGGCGTGTCCTCGAGCAGGATCCCTTCGTCGGCCAGCGCCTTGCGGATGGCGTCGGCTCGCGCGAAATCGCGTGCCTGCTTCGCGGCGTTGCGTTCGTCGACCAGCGCCTGGATGCGCGCCTCGTCGCCGGCGTCGGCGCCGCTGCCGCCGAACCATGCCGCCGGATCCTGCTGCAGCAGGCCGAGCGCGTGGCCGGCGCCGAGCAACCCGGACTTCAGTCGCGCGCGGTCGCCGGTCGTCCCGGCCCTGCGTGCCTCGCCGGCGATGCGCGACAGCTCCGCCAACGCCTGCGGCGTATTGAGATCGTCATCCAGCGCCTCCTCGACGGCAGTGGGGATCACCGCCGTGGCCTCGACGTCGGCGAGATCCCGCAACGTCCCGTACAACCGGTCCAGCGAGCGGCGCGACTGTTCGACCAGCCCCTCGGACCATTCCAGCGGCTGCCGGTAGTGCGCCGACAGCAGGGCGTGGCGCAGCGCCTCGGGCGGGTGTTCGCGGACCAGTTCGTGCACGCGCCGGATGTTGCCGACCGACTTGGCCATCTTCGCGCCGCCGAAGTTCAGCATGCCGTTGTGCAGCCACCAGCGCGCGAAGGGCTTGCCGCCGTGCGCGCATTCGCTCTGCGCGATCTCGTTCTCGTGGTGCGGGAACTGCAGGTCGATGCCGCCGGCGTGGATGTCGATGGTCTCGCCCAGGTGGGCGGCGGCCATCGCCGAGCACTCGATGTGCCAGCCGGGGCGGCCGCGCCCCCACGGCGACTCCCAGCCGGGGAGGTCTTCGGTCGACGGCTTCCAGAGCACGAAGTCGCCGGGATTGCGCTTGTAGGGCGCCACCTCGACCCGTGCACCGGCCAGCATGTCCTCGGGGTCGCGGCGGGAGAGCTTGCCGTAGTCCGGATAGCGGTCCACCGCGAACAGCACGTGGCCCTCCGCCGCGTAGGCGTGCCCGCTGGCGACCAGCCGTTCGATCATCGCCACGATCTCGGGGATGTGCCCGGTGGCGGTGGGCTGCAATTCCTGCGGCTGCACCCCGAGCGCGGCCATGTCCTCGCGATAGGCGTCGGTGAACCGGTCGGTGATCGCGGTGATCGGGGTGCCGGCGTCCTTCGCCGCTGCGTTGATCTTGTCGTCGACGTCGGTGATGTTGCGGGCGTAGCGCAGGCCGCCGAAACGGCGGCGCAGCACCCCGGCCAGCACGTCGAACACCACCGGCCCGCGCGCGTTGCCGATGTGCACGTAGTTGTAGA
>CAMPJU010000234.1 GCA_946886995.1 uncultured Lysobacteraceae bacterium | reverse complement strand
TCGGCCGCCTGCTCGACCATGCCCGGCTCGGCCCAGACGCCGGCGCGCTCGCTGATCGGCTCGAACACCAGGTCGCCCGCGGCGATCGCCATCAGGTACGACGGGATCGGCTGCGGCATCTCGAAGGTGTAGTCGCCGTCGCGCTCGGCCTGCGGGTCGTTGTCGGCGCTCATCAGCACCATCACGTCCTCGGGGCTGGTCACGTGCGCGCTGTAGGTGAAGCGCACGCGCGGCGTGTCCTGCAGCGGCACCCACGAGCGCGCGTGGATCTGCTGCGACTGGCTGAACATGAAGGGCGTCTCGCCGCCCTGGGTCATCGCCGGGGTCAGCCACTGCAGGCCGGACGCGGTCGGCGCCGTGCTGTAGGCGATGCGGATGCGCTCGGCGCGGTCCGGCATCCGGATCGTCAGCTTGCTGCCCAGCAGGTCATGCGCATCGGCCAGGTCGTACTCGAGCGGGGTCCACTCCCCTTCGCCGGTTTCGGCCTCGACCGATTCGATCGACAGCTCGCGGGTGTCGAGTACCAGGGTGGTGGCCGACGGCTCGCGCCACTCGAGTTCGTAGGTCGCGGTCCCGGACAGCTGCTTCGCCTCGAAGTCGACGTCCAGTTCGAGCGCGATGTCCTCGATCCGGACCTTTTCCGGTTCCGCGTAGGAGTGCTGGTCGGCGTCGGGCCCGGTGGCCGCCGGGACATCGTCGGATGGCGCGGCGGCGGTTCCCTCGGGCGGCGCGGCGTCACGCGCGCAGGCGGCGAGGGCAAGGGCGGCAACCAGGGCCAGGAAGGGGCGGGACAAGGCCGGCAGGCGCATCGGCGGCTCCACGAATCGGGGCCCGCGAGTGTAGCGCGGCTCCCGTGGTCAGGCCGCGGCGGCGCAACCCAGCGTCGGCTCCCGGCAGACGATCGTGTTGCCGCCGGAGAACTTCGCCTCGTACATCGCCGCGTCGGCTTCGCGGTACAGCGTCATCGCGTCCTGCCCTTGGTAGCAGGCACAGCCGGCGCTGGCATGGACCGGGAAGCCGGTTCCGCCGGGCTCGCCGAGTGCGGCCAGCCACTCGACCACCCGCTGGCGCGCCGGGCCCAGGTCGTCGTGGATGCCGACGAGGAATTCATCGCCGCCCCAGCGGCCGATCCAGTCGTGCTCGCCGAGCCACATGCGCGCGGTCTCGACCAGCCGGATCAGCGCGCGATCGCCCGCGGCGTGGCCGTGCTCGTCGTTGACCGGCTTCAGGTTGTCCAGGTCCACCACCACGAGTGCGAACGGCGCACGCTCGCGCGCCGCGGTCGCGACGGAATCCTGCAGCGCCTGCTCGCAGCCACGCCGGTTGAGCGCCTCGGTCAGCGGGTCGTGCAACGCATGCCGCTCGAGCTTGCGCACGCCGGCGTCGACGCCCCGCAGGCAGCGGTTGATGCCACGCATCAGGCGACCCATCTCGTCGGGTCCCGTCTCGGGGAGCCGCGGCAGGCGCTGCCGCTCGTAGTAACCCTCCACCGCGTCGGCCGCGCGGCGCACGGGCTCGAGCAGGTGGTAGAGCAGGAACAGCGACACCAGCGTGCCGGCGAACGTCGCCAGCAGGCCGATGGTGGTGCCGAGGATCTGCCGCTCCGGTTCGCTGTTGCCGTTGAGCAGCAGCCACACGACCAGCGCCTGCATCGGCAGCGACGTGCAGACGAACACCACCGTGAGCAGGCGCGCGCGATAGGAGCGCGGGAACAGGCGCGCCAGCAGGCGGTACAGGGACATGGCGGTACAGCTCCGGCGCACGCGGGGGTCACCCGCAAGTTACGGAGGCCCGCGTCAAGGACCGTTGAAAAAAACCGCTGGAAACACGCAACCCCCGTGGATTTGCGTGACCGCCATCACACCTTGTGACCGGAATGGATGGCGACGATCCCGCCGTTCATGTCGCGCCACCGGCAGCGCTCGAAGCCGGCAGCTTCCATCATCGCCTGGAGTTCGGCCTGCGGCGGATGCCTGCGGATGCTCTCGGCCAGGTACCGGTAGCTGCCCGCATCCTGCGCGAACAGGCGGCCCAGGCGCGGCAGCACCTGGAAGGAATGGAAGTCGTACAGCGGCTTGAACCAGTCCGCGCGCACCCGGGAAAACTCCAGGACCCGCGCCTGCCCGCCCACGCGCAGCACCCGGCGCATCTCGCGCAGCGCCGCATCCTTGTCGGTGACGTTGCGCAGCCCGAACGCGATGGTCACGAGGTCGAAACCGCCGTCCGGGCCATCCCCATCAGGAAATGGCAGCGACTCGGCGTTGCACTGCACCCATGATATCCCGCGCACGCGGCCGCGATCCGTCAGCCGGTCGCGACCGACCTGCAGCATCCCCGCGTTGATGTCGGCGACGACCACTTCGCCGTCGTCGCCGACCCGGTCCTGCAGCAGCACCGCGATGTCGCCGGTACCCCCGGCGAGGTCGAGCACCCGGTCGCCGCGGGCCAGCGGCGCGGTCGCGACGAAATGTCGCTTCCACAACCGGTGGATGCCCATCGACATCAGGTCGTTCATCAGGTCGTACTTGCCGGCGACCGAAGTGAACACTTCGCCGACGAGCTTCTGCTTGTCGGCCGCCGGGACCTCGCGGTAGCCGAAGTGGGTGGTGTCCTGCGGGCCGGGGGCGTCGGTCATCGTCGGATTATCGCACCCGGATTCCGCTTCGCTGCATCCGGGCTACGGGCATCCGGGCTACAGGATGTAGCGGGAGAGGTCGGGGTCCTGGACCAGCTCGCCGAGGTGCTGGTCGACGTAGGCGCGGTCGATCGTGATCGAGCTGCCGTCCTTGTCGGGAGCCTCGTAGCTCAGCGTGTCCAGCAACCGCTCCAGCACGGTGTGCAGGCGCCGCGCGCCGATGTTCTCCTGGCGCTCGTTGACCAGCGCCGCGATCTCCGCCAGCCGTTCGATCGCCTCCGGGGCGAACGCCAGGCCCACGCCCTCGGTCTTCAGCAACTCCACGTACTGCAGCGTCAGTGCGGCCTTCGGCTCGGTGAGGATGCGCACGAAGTCGTCCTTGCTCAGCGCGCCCAG
>CAMPJU010000233.1 GCA_946886995.1 uncultured Lysobacteraceae bacterium | reverse complement strand
TCCGCGATCGGCGCGGCGATGATCGGCTGGTACGGCTGCGCGATGCTCTGCTACGTGACCCCGAAGGAACACCTCGGCCTGCCGGATCGCGAGGACGTGCGCGACGGGATCATGGCGTACCGGATCGCCGCGCACGCGGCCGACCTGGCCAAGGGGCATCCCGGCGCGCAGGTGCGCGACAACGCGTTGAGCAAGGCGCGCTTCGAGTTCCGCTGGGAGGACCAGTTCAACCTCGGGCTGGATCCGGACAAGGCAAAGGAATTCCACGACGAGACGCTGCCGAAGGACGCGCACAAGGTGGCGCACTTCTGCTCGATGTGCGGCCCGCATTTCTGTTCGATGAAGATCACCCAGGACGTCCGCGACCACGTGGCACGCGAGGAAGGAATGGCGGCCAAGGCTGCCGAGTTCCGCGCCGCCGGCAGCGAGGTCTACCGGCCGGAATGAACGCCTCCGACGGCCAGGCGACCGCGGGCACGGTCGCGCGTGCCCGCGACTGGGCGCTGCGGCATCCGTCGGCGATCCTGCTGGCCGTCCAGCTGCTTGCGATCGTGATGTATCCGCTGGTGCAGGATGTCGTGGGGCGCGCGGTCTTCGGCGCGTTCAGCATGGTGGTGCTGGCGCTCGCGCTGTGGGTGGTGAGCCGCAACCCCGGCGTGACCTGGATCGCCTGGGTGCTGGCGGTGCCGGCCGTGGGGCTGTCGCTCGGCGCGGCCATCCAGTCGCACCAGGAATGGCAGGCCGCGGGTTACGTCTGCGAGGCGCTGCTGTACCTGTATGCCGCCGCGACGCTGACCGCGTACATGCTCGGCGACAAACGGGTGACGCTGGACGACCTGTTCGCCATCGGCGCGACCTTCACCCTGCTGGCCTGGGCGTTCGCCTATGCCTTCGCCGCGTGCCAGTTGCAGTTCCCCGGCAGCTTCACCGGCGCGGTCGAGCCGGAAGAGCCGCGCGGCTGGATGGAACTGCTGTTCCTGAGCTTCAGCATCCTCTCCAGCACGGGCCTGAGCGACGTGATCCCGCTGTCGCCGGCTGCGCGCGCGCTGGCGATGGTCGAGATGTTCGCCGGCGTGATGTACATGGCGATGGTGGTCGCGCGGCTGGTCGGGCTGGTCTCTTCCCGGGGCGTCAGCAAGACGCCCTGACCCCGCTCCCGGCGGGCCGTCCCGCGGCGACCGGCTGCTACCATCCGCGCCATGAAACTGCAGGTTCCCTTCATCCAGTTGCCCCTCTCGTTCGACGTGGAGGCGCTGCGCGCGGAAGTCCTGGCGCTAGACGAGTCATCCTGGCGGCCGCACCCGCAGGGGTTCCCCGGGAACGACGCGGTCACGCTGGTCACGGTGGGCGGCGATCCGGAGAGCGACGGCTTCGCCGGCCCGATGCGGCCGACGCCCTGGCTCGAGCAGTGTCCGTACGTCATGCAGGTCATGGAGCGCATCGGCGGGACCTGGGGCCGTTCGCGCCTGATGCGGCTGTCCGGGCAGGCGGAAGTCACGCCGCACGTGGACACCAACTACTACTGGCGCGAGCACGCGCGCGTGCACGTACCGATCATCACCACGCCGGCGGTGCGTTTCCAGTGCGGCGAGGCCGAGGTCAACATGGCCCCCGGCGAGTGCTGGCTGTTCGACACCTGGCGGATGCACCGGGTCCTCAACGAGGACGACAACCAGCGGATCCACCTGGTCGTCGACACGGTGGGCGGCGACCGGTTCTGGGAGTTGGCGATGCGCGGCCGCACGCCGGGCCACCCGCGTCCGGACTGGCGGGTCGAGCACGTGGCGCCGGAACCCGGCAGGGCCGCGACGCTCGACTACGAATCCGTCAACGTCCCCCGGGTGATGTCGCCCTGGGAGCTGCGCGAACACATCGTGTTCATGCTCAACGAATCGCAACCGGACCAGCGCCTGCAGGACGTGCAGCAGGGCCTGCTGCTGTTCTCGCGGCGCTGGCACGCGCTGTATGCCTGCCATGGCGAGCAGCAGGCGGGCTGGCCGCGCTACCGCCGGCTGCTCGACGAGGCGCGACAGGACCTGATGGCGCGCGGCGTGGAACACATCCGGCTGAAGAACGGCATCCGCATGGTGCTGTGCCTGGAGTCGTGGATCTTCCGCACCGCGCTGGCCGACCAGTCACAGGAAGACGGTGAGTACCGGTTGCAGCCGGGCGCCGCGCCCGCCGTTCCGCCGCCGCCCGGCGACCGCGGGAACGCCGCGGACCCGGTGTTCGACCGGCCGGTGTTCATCGTCAGCGCCCCGCGTTCGGGTTCGACGCTCCTGTTCGAGACGCTGGCGCAGGCGCCCGGCCTGCACACCATCGGCAATGAAAGCCACCAGTTGATCGAGGGCATCCCGGCCCTGAACCCGGTCCAGCGCGGCTACGACTCGAATCGCCTCACCGCGGCGGATGCCACGCCGGAGGTGGTGGAGGCGCTGCGCGCGCGTTTCCACGCGGCGCTGCACGATCGCGACGGGCGCAAGCCGGAGCCCGGCGCGCCGGTGCGCATGCTGGAAAAGACCCCGAAGAACGCGCTGCGCATTCCGTTCCTGCGCGCGGTGTTCCCGGAGGCGCGCTTCGTCTACCTGCACCGCGATCCGCGCCAGGTCCTCGGCAGCATGATCGACGGATGGCAGCGCGGCGGCTTCCGGATGTACGCGGACCTGCCGGGCTGGACCGGGCTGCCCTGGTCGTTCCTGCTGGTGCCCGGCTGGCGCGAACTGGTCGGCCGGCCACTGGACGAGGTGGTCGCGGCGCAATGGGAACGCACCAGCCAGTGCCTGCTGGACGACCTGGCGGCGCTGGACGCGGGCGACTGGATCGCCACCGATTACGCGCGCCTGCTGGCGGATCCGCGGGCGGAGGTCGCGCGGCTGTGCGGGTGGGCCGGGCTGGACTGGGATCGCCCGCTGGGTGACGCGCTGCCCTTGTCGCGGTCGACCACCTCGCGGCCGGACCCGGACAAGTGGCGCCGCCATGCCGAGCTCATCGAGCCGCGGCTTCCGGCGCTGGAGCAGACCGAGGCACGGATCGCCCGGGTGCTGGC
>CAMPJU010000232.1 GCA_946886995.1 uncultured Lysobacteraceae bacterium | reverse complement strand
CGACCTCCTCGCGGCTGACCATCGCGCCGATCTGCGCGGTGAACGCGCTGGCGGTCCGGCCGGCGAGCAGGATGGCGGTGAGCAGGACGCCGAACTCGCGCAGGAACGCGACCGACACCAGTTCGACGACGAAGATCTCAGCGCCGAAATCGCGCAGCACGTTCGCACCCAGGAACGCGATGACCGCGCCCACCAGGTAGGACAGCAGGACCACGAGCGGCACGGCGTCCAGGCCGACCTGTTCCATGTGGTGCACGGTGGAGGTCAGGCGGAAGCGGCGCGGCTGGTGCGCCAGCCGGAACAGGGCGGCGAGGTTCTCGCCGAGGAACCCGACCAGGGCGACCACTTCGCGGGCATTGTCGACGACGGCGAAGCCCAGCCGGCCCACGGCGGCGCGCACGCCGTATTCGCGGCGCCGGGGCGGGCGGTCGTCATGCACGTCCTCGATGGTGTCGACCAGCGCCCGGTGCGCCTCGTCGAACTCGAAGGCGTCGAAGTCCAGGTCGTTGCGGCGGGCGTGCCGCAGCAACTGCAGGACGCCGATCGAATCGAGCCGGTCGACGCCGCCCGCGTCGAAGATCCGGGCGGAGGAAGGCGCGGTGCGCAGTTGCTCGCCGATCTCGCGGGCATAGCGCAGGGTCCAGCGGCCGGTCAGGCGCAACCGGGCCGGATCGGCCTCGTCGACGGTCCACCGCGGGGGTGCATGGATGGAGGACGGCAGCATGCTGCGCGAGGATACATGCCGCCGGGGCGTGCGATCCTTCCGCGCATGGAATACGCCGCGCGCATCGCCTTCGTGGTCGAACTGGCCGAGCACCTGCATGCCTACGGCACCACGACCCAGCGCCTGGAACTGGCGATCGTGGCGGTGTCGCAGCGGCTCGGGCTGGAGTGCGAGCCGTGGACCAATCCGACCGGCATGATCCTGTCGTTCAGCGACCCGTCGATGCCGCCGGGTGCGAGCGACACGACCCGGGTCCTGCGCCTGGCGCCGGGGGAGACCGACCTGGCCCGGCTGGGCGAGGCGGACCGGATCGCGGAGGCGGTGCTGTCCGGCCAGCTCGGACTGGCCGAGGGACAGGCGGCGCTGGACGTGCTGGCGCGGCCGCCGGGCCCGCGGAAGCGTGCGCTGGAAGCGGTGGGGTTCGGCGTGGTCGCGGCCGCGGTCGCGGCGCTGTTGCGGCTGCCATGGCTCGACATCGCCACCGCGGGCGGGACCGGGCTGCTGCTCGGGGTGCTGGTGCAGCTGGCGCGACCGCGGCCCAGGCTGCGCGAGGCCGAGGAAGCCGTCGCCGGACTGGTGGCCGGCTTCGTCGCGGTGCTGGTGGCCGCCTACGTCGGACCGCTCAACCAGAACACCGTCATCATCGCGGCACTCATCGCACTGCTCCCGGGCCTGTCGCTCACCAACGCGATGAGCGAGCTGGCCAGCGGGCACCTGGTCGCGGGGACGGCGCGGTTCGCCGGTGCCGCCACTTCGGTCCTGAAACTGACGGTCGGAACGGTGCTCGCGGTATCGCTGGCCCACATGGTCGGCATCGAGCCCCAGGTCCGGGCACTGCGTCCGCAGCCGGAATGGGTCGAGTGGGGCGGGCTGGTGGCGGCCGCGCTGTCGTTCGCCGTACTGTTCCGGGCGGCGCCCCGGGATTTTCCGGTGGTGATGCTGGCCGCCGCGGCCGGATACCTGGTCTCGCGTTATGCCGGGCTGGCCTGGGGCAGTCCGGCCGGGATATTCCTGGCGGCGCTGCTGCTGACCGCCGCGGGCAATGCCTACGCGCGCTGGTGGAACCGCCCGGGCGCGCTGGTGCGCGTGCCCGGCATCATCATGCTGGTCCCCGGCAGCGCGAGCCTGCGCGGATTGCTCACCCTGGTCCAGCAGCAGGACGTGGCCAGCGGCCAGGTCGCGCTGCTGGGGGTGCTGAATATCCTGGCGGCGGTCATCGCGGGGCTGCTGTTCGGCAACCTGCTGGTTTCCGCGCGCCGGAACCTCTGATTACCTGGTCAGTGATTACCTGATGAGGAAGTCCTCGACCTTCCGGCCCTTCGCGGTTTCCGCGGCGAGCCAGCGCGGCTGCTTGCCGCGGCCGGTCCAGGTTTCGGACGGCTTGGCGGGATTCCGGTACTTCGGCGCGACCTTCCCGAGCTTGCGGCCCTTGGTGGCCGAGGGCTTGCGGGGGGCGCGGGCACGACCGGCGCCGGCCCCGGCGCCGCCGAACAGCTCGGCGACGGTATACCCCTCGGCCTTGGCCAGGGCGTTGATCTTCCGGCGCACGGTGGCGGCCGGCTTGCGCTTCTTGAGGGCGACCTTTCTTTTCTTCGCCTTGGTGATGAGGGTATCGAGTTCCTTGCTGGACAGGGTTGCCAGGTCGATGGTCATGCCGCCTCCGTGAGGGTTGCCGGAAAGCAGGCGAGCATAATCGCGGAATCGCGCGGACGCAAAATGCGGGATTATCCCGGAGCCGGGTCGGGATTATCCCGGAAGCCCTCCGCGGGTCAGCCCGCGGAAATACCCAGCCGGGCGGACAGGGCCGCGCGGTCGAGCTGCTCGGCGTCGGCGGCATCGCGGGCGCGGTATTCGAAGGTCCCCGCCTCCAGCCCACGGGCCGAAACCACCACCCGGTGCGGGATGCCGATCAGTTCGATGTCCGCGAACATCGCGCCCGGGCGCAGGCCGCGGTCGTCGAGCACCACTTCCAGGCCGGATGCGGAAAGCTCGCGATAAAGCGCGTCGGCCGCGTCGACCACCGCCGGATCCCGTTTCGGGTTGATCACGCAGACCGCCACCTGCCACGGCGCCATGGCCTCGGGCCAGCGGATGCCCGCCTCGTCGTGGTTCTGCTCGATCGCCGCGGCCACGATGCGCGACACGCCGATGCCGTAGCAGCCCATCGCCGGGGCCACCGCCTTGCCGCCGGCGTCGAGCACCGTGCAGCCCATCGCCTCGGCGTACTTCCGGCCCAGCTGGAACACGTGCCCGACCTCGATGCCGCGCGCGATGGCGAGCGTGCCCTTGCCGCTGGGCGAGGGATCGCCCGCGACCACGTTGCGGATGTCGGCGACCCGGTCG
>CAMPJU010000231.1 GCA_946886995.1 uncultured Lysobacteraceae bacterium | reverse complement strand
GGGAATCGC
Organism: uncultured Lysobacteraceae bacterium; assembly: GCA_946886995.1. The sequence goes on along the minus strand of CAMPJU010000231.1, from coordinate 3,060 downwards.
CGATCCGGTTCCAGCGCTTGTTGGTCATGCCGCCGGTGCTGGTGGCGGCGGCGATGTGCCCGTGCCGGTCGAGCGCGACCGCGCCGACCGTGCCGAAATACTGTTGCGGCGGCACGTCCTCGCCCGCTGCCGCCGACCTGGCGCGGCGCCTGGCGGACTCCAGCTGCTCGCGCCTGCGCTCGGTGTCGAACCAGTCGTTCCGCACGCGCTCGATGTCCTCGCGCGTGTCGGCGAAGCGTTCCGCCCCTTCGCCGGACAACATCACATGCGGACTGTGCTCCATGACCGCGCGCGCCAGCTGCACCGGATGCCGCACGGTCGTGACGCCGGCCACCGCCCCTGCCCGCTGCGTGTGGCCTTCCATGATCGAGGCGTCCAGCTGGTGCCCACCGGCCGCGTCGAACACGGCGCCCTTGCCCGCATTGAACCGGGGCGAATCCTCGAGCACCACGATCGCCGCCTGGACCGCATCCAGGGCCGTGCCACCCGAATGCAGCACCCCATGGCCGGCATCCAGCGCGCGGTCGAGGTCGGCGCGCACCTCGGCCTCCTCCCGTGCGGACAGGGACGCCCGCTCGATCACGCCCGCCCCGCCGTGGATCACGAGGGCGACAGGAGCCTCCGGCGCGGGGACGGTCGGAACGGGACCGGGAGGCGACGTTTCAGCCTGCGCGGCCATGGCGGCGCAGGCGAGGACCAGCGTGGACAATCGGCGCATCGGCCTCTCCGGTTCGCATCCGGGCGAGGATACCCTGTCGGGAAACCGGGGTCGTAGCCGACGGCTTCAGCCGAACCGGATGGTCGCGACCGTCCCGCGGCCCGGGGTGCTTTCCAGGGTCACCGGCCAGCCGAAACGCTCGCCCAGCCGGCGCACGATCGACAGCCCCATGCCCTTGCCCTGCGGCGAATCCAGGTTGGCTCGGTAGAACGGCTCGAAGGCACGCTCGATGGTGTCGGGCGTCATGCCGATGCCGGTGTCGCGCACCTCCAGGCGGTCCTGGCCGACCCGCACCTCGATCCGGCCGCGCTCGGTGAACTGGCATGCGTTGTCGAGCAGGTTCCCGACCATGAGGCCGAGCACCCGCGGCGGCGCATGCAGGCGGATCCGTCCTTCCTCCACCACTTCCAGGGCGACGCCTTCCCGCGGACAGTCGGGCGACTCGCCCAGGCGCTCGACTTCCTCGCGGACGACGTCGCCGACCTCGAAATCCTCGCTCTGGGGCGCGACATCCGCCTCGCGGGCGAGGATCAGGAAGGCGTCGATCACTGCTTCCATGTCGCGCCCGGCGCGCTGGATGCGCGAGAGCGACCGCTGCGACCGGGCCGGCATGTCCGGGTCGCCGAGCAGCAGGTCGCTGGCGACCCGGATCACGGTCAGCGGCGTGCGCAGTTCGTGGCTGGCGTCGCGGGTGAAGTCCCGCTCGCGGGCGACGAACGCGCGGACGCGCTCGGCCATCGCATGCATCGCGCCGGCCAGCTCGCGGGTCTCCTCGTCGGAATCCGGCGGCAGGCGGTCGGGGGCCAGCCCGCGCACGTCCGGATTGCGCGGATCCCAGTTGCGCACTTCGCCGGCGAGCCAGCCCATCGGTGCCACCAGCCGCCGCGCCACGCGGTACGTCAACCAGCCACTCAGCGCCAGGGCCAGCAACGCCAGCAGCACCGGCGCGGCGATCATCGCAAGGGTGAGCTCGCGCGCCCGCTCGGTCGGATAGGTGACGTAGAAGCGGCCCTCCGGCTGCTCGTCCACCAGCACCATCACTCCCGGGCTCTCCAGCTCGTGCAAGCCCGGCGGGAGGTTGCGCAGCACCTCCGGCACCAGGCTCGCCGAGCCGCCGCGGTCGACGGCATAGGCCCGCATCGTCCGCGACTGGGGGGCCCTGTGCGCCGGGTCGAGCTTCCGCTGCTCCCAGAAATAGGCGGCCTCCTGTTCGAGCGCGTCCTGCACGACCAGGTCGCGCACGTACGACGACGCGACGAACGCGCCGAGCGCGACCAGCGCGCCCGCCAGCGCAACCTGCAGGATCACCGCGATGCGGATCTTGCGGGGCAGTGCCGCCACGACCTCGTTTCCCCCTGGTCGACCGCCGGCGCTCAGGCCGGCGGCTGCTCGATGTCGGCGATGCGGTACCCGGCGCTCTGCACCGTATGCAGCAGCGGCTTGTCGAACGGCTTGTCGATCGTCTTGCGCAGGTTGTACAGGTGGCTGCGCAGCGTGTCGGAATCCGGCAGGCCGTTGCCCCAGATCTCGCGCTCGATCTCCTGGCGGCTGACCACGCGCGGCGACTCGCGCATCAGGATGGTCAGCAGCTTCAGGCCGATCGGCGACAGCTGCAGTTCGGTCCCGCCGCGGGTGGCGCGCAGGCTGGCCGGATCGAGCACCAGGTCGGCGACCTTCAGGACCTCGGCGCCGACCTGGCGGCGCTCGCGTCGGATCAGCGCGCGCAGTCGTGCCTCGAGTTCCTGGATGGCGAACGGCTTGGTGAGGTAGTCGTCGGCGCCGGCCGACAGGCCGGTGAGCTTCTCGTCGAGGGTGTCCCGCGCGGTCAGCATCAGGACCGGCGTCGACTTGCGCGCTTCCTCGCGCAGCCGCTTGCAGACCTCGATGCCGTCCAGGCGCGGAAGCATCAGGTCCAGCACGATCACGTCGTAGCTGTTCTCCGCGGCCAGACGGTAACCGTCGAGGCCGTCGGCGGCGTAGTCCACCTCGAAGCCGCGGCTTTCGAGGTATTCACCCACCATCTCCGAAATATTGCGGTTGTCCTCCACGATGAGGACCAAGCCCCCGTCCCGCGAACCTTGCATACACCGGTCTCCCTGCCTTCAGTTTTGTGAAGGCTGCCGGTTCGCAAGTCGAGACGCCGTGAAGAACCGCACGGTACGCTGCGCGGCCCTCACCTGCGGTTCAGGCCATGTTGCTCGAACGCTTCCTGCCCGTCCTGTTGCTGCTCGGCTCCAACGTGTTCATGACGTTCGCCTGGTACGGCCACCTCAAGTACAAGTCGTCGCCGCTCCTGCTGGCGATCGTCGCCAGCTGGGGCATCGCGTTGTTCGAGTACGCCC
>CAMPJU010000230.1 GCA_946886995.1 uncultured Lysobacteraceae bacterium | reverse complement strand
CGCGCGCACCCGCTCGCCGATCACGTCGGGCAGGTGGGCCGCCATGGGCCGGAAGACCAGCAGGAACTCGTGGTCCGTCCATCGCGCGACGTAATCCCCGGTGCGCACCAGTCCGTCGAGCAACTGGCCGAGTTGCCGGAGCAGTCCATCGGCCGCATCGCGTCCGTGGTCGCGCACGATGGCGGCGAACCCGTCGACCGACACCAGTGCGAACACCAGCGCCGACCCGCCAAGCGCGCCATGCTCCGCCTCGCGATCGTAGTGCGCCAGGTCCGCGGGCAGCTGGTTGGACAGGTAGCGGCGGTTGCGCAGCCCGGTGAGCAGGTCGGTCTGGCTGGCTTCCTCGAAACGGTGGTTCGCGACCTCCAGCGCCTCGGTCCGCAGTTGCACCTGTCGCTGCAGGCCGTGGCGCTGGCGCCGGTAGCGGTGCTGCTGGTAGCGGTAGCCGGCGAACAGGAGCGTGGCCACGAGCAACGCCAGCAGGCCATTGAAGAGCGGCGTCTCGTGGAAGCGCGGCCGGATCGAAAACGGCAGCAGCGCGGTCGCCGGACCGGCGACGCCGGCGTTGTTCCGGCCGCGGACCTCGAACGCGTACCGCCCGGGCGGCAGGTTGGTGTAGCGCGCGCTGCGCACCTGCGGGTCGCCCCTGCGCCAGCCGCGATCGTAGCCCTGCAGCCGGTACTCGACGCTGATGCTCTTGGGATCCTGGAAGCTCAGCACCGTGAACTCGAACGAAAGGTCGCGCGCGTCCGCCGGCAACGACGTGCCGCTGGCGGCGTGTGCGGCCAGCCAGTCCTCGCCGGCCTGCACCCGCTCGATCGCGACCGTGGGTGGCACGGCGTTCTTCGCGATCGCGTCGGTATCCAGCGCCACCACGCCGTCGCGCGATGGCAGCCACAGCGTGTCGCCGTCGCGGAAGCCCTTGGCGTTGCCGGCACCGTTGCAGCAGAACCCCTGCTGGCCGCTCAGCGGATCGCCGCGTTCGTTGAGCAGCATCTCCCCGCGGACGCGGTCCAGCGCGCCGGTCGCGAACGGGTGCAGGTCCGCCACCGGCACGCGCGCGATGCCGCGGATGCCGCCCGTCCACAGGTCGCCCTCGTGTTCGGTGAGGAAGAACGCGGAGTTCGCGGGCATGCCCTCGTCGTCGCCGATCGCGTGCCAGCGGCCGCCGTCCAGGACGTAGAGCGTCTCGGTGAGCGTCGCGAGCACGAGCCGACCGTCCGCCAACCGGGTGATGGCGGTGACATCCAGGCCATCCGGCAACCCGGCATCGAGGCCGAACGGGACGAAGCGATCTTCCTGCAACGCGAAGACGCCGCCCTGGGTCGTCACCAGCACCTGCCCGTCGGCATCGCGGAAGAAGAAGCGCGCGCGGGTGTCGGCCAGTCCCTCGTCGGGGCCGTAGTGCCGCAGCCCCGCGGCCGGGTCGCCGCCCGGAAGCCGGTAGACGCCCTCCGTGGTGGGAAACCACAGGCTGCCGTCCGGGGTCCGCACGATGCCGTTCACCTGCGCGGTGTCCATCGGCGCGAAGACCTCGGGGCGGCGCAACGTGCCGTCGCCGCCGCCACCGTGCTCGAGCACCGCGAGGCCGCGTCGCGTGCCGATCCACAGCCGGTCCGGCTCCGCCAGCAGGTTGTAGCCGAGCGGGTGCGGCAGGTCGGTGCCGGCCACGACCTGCCGGAAGCGGCCGTCCTCGAGGACGCTCACGCCGTCGTTCGTCCCCACCCAGGTGCGGTCCGCGACGGGATCCGGCGCGAGCGACCAGACGATCCGGTCGTGCAAACCCTCCGCGACGCTGTAGCGGCGCGTCCAGCCGTTCCACAGCCGCGTCAGGCCCTCCCACTGGCTGCCCAGCCACAGGTTGCCCTCCCGGTCCTCGAACGCCGCGCGCAGGCCGTCGATGCCGCCCGGCCCGTCCGAGGCGACGAACTCGGTCAGCCGTGCGTCGTTGAAGCGCACGAGGCCGACGTCGCCGCCGACCCACAGGTTGCCGTCGCCGTCGGCGAACAGCAGGTCCAGCGCTTCGCCCTGCAGCCGTTCCGCGCCGGCCGGGCGCTGCCAACGGCCATCGGCATGCATGAACAGGCCGGCGGACGTCGCCGCCCACAGCCGATCATGCGCGGCGACCAGCTGGTTCACCACCGCGAGTTCCGCATCGGGAGGCAGCGGCAGCGCGGTCCAGGCCGGGACGGTGCCGGGTGCATGGTCCAGCCGGTACACCGCGCCGCGCGCGCCGATCCAGAGGCTGTCGTCGCGGGCCAGCAGCGCGTGCGCGCGCACCGGTGCGCCCTGGACCGGATGCAGCAGGCCGTCGCGCGCCCGGAACAGGCCGGAGGTGGTGGCGACCCAGAGCGTGCCGTCATCGCTTTCGGCGAAGGCCTGCACGCTGGGCGCGGGCCACCGCTCCAGGTCGGAAGGCGGGACCGTGGTGAAGCCCGTGCCGTCGTGGACCGCGACGCCCTTGTAGGTCCCGATCCACAACCGGCCGTCCGAAGCCGCAAGCAGTGCCTCGATCCAGATCCCCGGAAGCGCGGGTTCGGTGGCCGGCGTGTAGGTGGTGAAGCGGACGCCGTCGAAGCGCGCCAGGCCCGACTGGGTCCCGGCCCAGAGGTAGCCGTCGCGGTCCTGGGCGATCGACAGCGCGCTGATCTGCGGCAGTCCCTCCTGGATCGACCAGGTGTCGCGGACGTAATGGTGGAAGGCCTTGTCCGGCTCCAGCGCAGCGCCGGACCGTGGCGCGAACCACAGCAAGAGCGCCAGCAGCAAGGCCGCGACCCGCATCAGCTTTCCCCGAAAAGCTGTCCCCGCCGGGCGTTATAGCACCGTCAGCACTCGATCACGTTGACGGCCAGGCCGCCGCGCGAGGTTTCCTTGTACTTGTCGCGCATGTCGCGCCCGGTGTCGCGCATCGTGCGGATCACCTTGTCCAGGCTCACCTTGTGCTTGCCGTCGCCGCGCATCGCCATGCGCGAGGCGTTGATCGCCTTGACCGAGCCCATCGCGTTGCGCTCGATGCAGGGGATCTGCACCAGGCCGCCGATCGGGTCGCAGGTCAGGCCGAGGTTGTGCTCCATGCCGATCTCGGC
>CAMPJU010000229.1 GCA_946886995.1 uncultured Lysobacteraceae bacterium | reverse complement strand
CCGGATACCAGCCCGCGTGGTGAAGGCGTCGCCGATGCCGACCGTTACGACCTTGGACAGGGCGCGGGCTTCTACGTCGACGCCACCCGCGAGCCCTGGGCCAGGCACTACCGGATGCAGGAATACGTCTCGCGCGAATTGCCGGAGTGGGTGGAAGCGGACCCGGCCGCCAGCGATGCACGCGCGATCGCCGGCCATTCGATGGGCGGACATGGCGCACTGGTGACGGCGCTGCGCAACCCCGGGCGGTACCGCAGCGTGTCGGCGTTCGCGCCGATCGTCGCGCCGTCACGGGTGCCGTGGGGCGAGCAGGCCTTCGCCGCCTACCTGGGCGACGACCGCGAGGCCTGGAAACAGTGGGATGCGGTCGAACTGGTCGGCCGCGCAACCGAGCGGCTGCCGCTGCTGGTGGACCAGGGCGATGCGGACGAATTCCTCGGGCGCGAACTGAAGCCGCAGTTGCTGCGCGAGGCGTGCGACGCATCCGGCCACCCGCTCGAGTTGCGCCTGCAGCCGGGCTACGACCACAGCTACTACTTCATCTCCACCTTCATCGGCGACCACATCGCCTGGCACGCCCGGCACCTGGCCGGCTGAGGCTCAGGCCGAGGAGACGTCGCGCAGTTCCCAGGCCGTCCCCGCGAGCAGGCGCAGGCGGTGGCGCAGCACGCTGCCGGGAATCGAGGTCACCGCGATCAGGTCGACGTGCAGGTCGTCCTGGCGTCCTTCCACCTTCGCCGATGGATCAGTGGCGCCGAGCGCGGGGTCGACGCCGTCCGGGTCCTCCTGCGCCGCGCGCCAGCGCTCGAACAGGTTGCCGGTGCGCAAGGCGTCTTCGAGCTGGCGCGCGAACTCGTCGGCGCCCTGCGCACGGAAGGCGAACGCCGGCTCGCTGCCGCGCGCCGCCTTCGGTTCCGGCAGGCTCAGGTAGTAACGGGTGGCCATGGCGACTCCTGTCGGTGGATCAGGGCGTCACATTAGCCCGATGACCAGCCCGTACAGCGTGAACTGCAGCACGTGGTACCCGGCGTCGATCAGCCACAGCTTCAGCGAGCGGCCCGCGAACAGGTAGTTGATGCCGAAACTGGTGGCGACGAAGCACACGCCGCTGAGCAGGCCGACGTGTACCGCGAACAGGAGCGAAGCGTCCGAACGCCCGATCAGCGCGGCGACGGCCCAGGCCGCGACGAGGCTCAACACGAACGCCATGCCGAACACGAACGCCGGGTGGCGGCCCTTCGCCTCCATGTCCACGCCCGCTTCGCGGCACCACGTGGCCTTGAACAGCGGGCCATACCAGATGCCGCCCAGCACGAAGGCGGACACCGCCGCCACCACCACTGCCAACCAGTTCACGTCAGGCATTGCCGTTCCCTCCTTCGACGACGGGCGCTATTGCGCCGGATAGGCACGCGGCAGGCCGCCCGCATCGCGGTCCTGCTGCGCGCGCAGGTAGCGGTCGCGCAACTCGGTCTGGCGGCTGCGCATCGGGATGGCGCGGCCGTCGAGCCAGACCTGCCGGGCCACGGAGCTGACGTCGAGCGGGTCGCCGCTCCACAGCACCAGGTCCGCACGGCGGCCGACCGCGATCGTGCCGAGCTCGCCATCCACGCCGAGGATCTGCGCGGGCACGCGGGTCACGCCGGCCAGGCCCGCTTCCCACGGCAGGCCGTTGGCCACGGCGTTGCCGGCGAGCTGCCGGACCTTGCGCGCGTTGTGCGAGTTGTCGCCGGCCTGCGCGAACGACACGGCCACGCCGGCCTCGTGCAGCCGGGCGGCGTTCTCCAGCGTCGCGCCGATGCGGTCGAAGCTGTCGGGCAGGTTCTGCAACGGGTCGACGAACACCGGCACGCCCGCCGCCGCGAGTTGCGGCGCGACCTTCCAGGCTTCCGCGCCGCCGGCGATGGCGATGCGCACGTCGTGGCGGTCGGCCCAGCGCAGCAGCTGGCGGATGTCCGCGGCGCGGTGCACGCCGACCACCACGCGGCCACCGCCGTCGAGATAGCGACGCAACGCATCGCGCCCCGCCGGCGTCAGCAGCGAGTGGCGCGACTCGGGCGCGATCCGCCCGCGGGCCTCCGCGACCAGCTGGTCTAGCAGCATCCACTGGGCCGCGCGCGAGTTGCCGGTCAGTTCCGCGGCGCCACCGCCGAGGTCGACGAACAGCACGCGTCCGCCGATGGAGTCGGGCGAGCCGTCCAGGCGGACCACGCCGCCCTGGCCACCGATGATCGAGCCGCCCAGCGTCGCGTTGGCGCCCAGCAGGGTCCAGCCGATGCCGTCCACGCGTGCCACCGGCACCAGCACCGACGCAGGGTTGTACGCCAGGGTCACGTCGAACTCGGGACGCACCGTCATCTGGTTGGTGAGCACGCCCAGCCCGAGGCTCCCGTCGGTGGTTGGTTCCTCGGCGGACACTTCCTCGATGCCGATGCCCGAGATGCCGCCGAACATCGCCGGCGTGAGTGGCCGGCCTTCGGCCTCGACCACCTGGACGCCCGCGGCGTCCAGTCCGTGGCCGACCGCGGCGATGCGGCCGTCGCGCACCAGCACGTCGGCGCCCTGCAGCGTCCCGCGTTCGCCGGCGGTGTGCACGGTGGCGTTGCGGACCAGCAGGTCCTGGGCACCGGCGGCGAATGCAAACAACAACGCTGTCATCCCCGCGAAGGCGGGGATCCAGCGCCCTGGATTCCCGCCTTCGCGGGAATGACGGGCAACGAAGCGGTTCATCGGGCACCTCCGGACTGGAAGCGGTCGCCGGCCGGCTGGCCCAGCAGGAAGTCGGACACCGGCTGGCGCGCCGGATCGGCGTGGTCGTACACGCGGGCGCCGTCGACGTAGACCTGTTCGGCCTTCGCGTAGACGCTGAAGGGATTGCCGCTCCAGAGCACGACGTCGGCCATCTTCCCGCCCTCCAGGGTGCCGGTCACGTCGAGGATGCCCATCGACTTCGCCGGGTTGGCGGTGACCCAGGCGATCGCGCGTTCCGGCGGGATCTCCATGCCCGCCAGGCGCGCGTGCGCCATGACCTTCGCGGCTTCCTGGTTGAGCCGCTGGATGCCTTCGGCGGAGTCCGAATGCACGATCGCGCAGCCACCG
>CAMPJU010000228.1 GCA_946886995.1 uncultured Lysobacteraceae bacterium | reverse complement strand
GTTGAGCAGGATCTTGATGTTCACCTCGTGGTCGGAGGTGTCCACGCCGGCGGAGTTGTCGATGAAGTCGGTATTGAGCAGCACCCCGCCCAGCGCCGCCTCGATCCGGCCGAGCTGTGTCATCCCGAGGTTGCCGCCCTCGCCCACGACCTTGCAGCGCAGGTCGCGCCCGTCCACCCGCAGCGCGTTGTTGGCGCGGTCGCCGACATCGCCATGCGATTCGACGCTGCACTTGACGTAGGTGCCGATGCCGCCGTTCCACAGCAGGTCGACCGGAGCGCGCAGGATCGCCTTCATCAGCTCCGCCGGGCTCAGGGCGCTGACCGACTCGTCCAGGCCCAGCGCCGTCCGGATCTCGGTGTTCAGCGCGATCGACTTGGCCGACCGGGGGAACACGCCGCCGCCCTTGGAGATGAGGGACTTGTCGTAGTCCTCCCAGCTCGAACGCGGCAGCTTGAACAGGCGCTGCCGTTCCTTGAAGCCCCTGGCGGCATCCGGGTCCGGATCGATGAAGATGTGCCGGTGGTCGAAGGCAGCCACCAGCCGGATGTGCTTCGACAGCAGCATGCCGTTGCCGAACACGTCACCGGACATGTCGCCGACGCCGACCACGGTGAAGTCCTGTTTCTGGGTGTCGCGGCCGAGGGCGCGGAAGTGCCGCTTCACCGATTCCCAGGCGCCCTTCGCCGTGATGCCCATGCCCTTGTGGTCGTAGCCGGCCGAGCCACCGGAGGCGAACGCATCGCCGAGCCAGAAGCCGCGCTCGATCGCGATCTCGTTGGCGATGTCGGAGAACGTGGCCGTGCCCTTGTCCGCGGCGACGACCATGTACGGGTCGTCGGGGTCGTGCCGGACCACGCGTTCGGGCGGCACGATCTCGCCGTCGACGATGTTGTCGGTGATCGACAGCAGGCCGCCGATGAACATCCGGTAGCAGGCGATGCCCTCGGCCAGGATCGCGTCGCGGTCCCCGGCCACCGGCGGCCGCTTGACGAAGAAGCCGCCCTTCGCGCCCACCGGCACGATGACCGTGTTCTTGACCATCTGCGCCTTGACCAGGCCGAGCACCTCGGTACGGAAGTCCTCGCGCCGGTCCGACCAGCGCAGGCCGCCGCGCGCGACCGGGCCGAAGCGCAGGTGGGTGCCTTCCACGCGCGGGCCGTACACGAAGATCTCGCGGTACGGGCGTGGCTTCGGCAGGTCCGGGACCCGCGCGGAGTCGAACTTGAAGCTGATGGTGTGCAGCGGCTGGCCGTCGGCGTCCTGCTGGTAGTAGCTGGTCCGCAGGGTCGCCTCGATCACGCCGATGTACGAGCGGAGGATCCGGTCCTCGTCCAGGCTCGACACCCGGTCCATCAATGCGAGCAGCGCATTGCGCGCCGCCTCGACCTGCCGCGCGCGGGCGCCGCTGCGCGCCTCCACCACCGGCGCCAGCGCCGCGTGCGCCGCGGTGTCCTCGCCCGCGATCGCCTTGAGCTGCGCGTCGAAGCGCGATTGGCCCTCCCGGATGGTCGCCTTGCTCTCGCTGCCGGTGCTGGGATCGAAGCGCGCCTCGAACAGTTCCACCATCAGCCGCGCGAGCAGCGGATAGCGTGCGAACGTCTCCTCGACGTAGCTCTGCGAGAACGGCACGCCGACCTGCTGCAGGTACTTGCCGTACCCGCGGAGCATCGACACCTGGCGCCAGTCCAGCCCCGCGCCGAGGATCAGCCGGTTGAAGCCGTCGCTCTCCGCGTCGCCGCGCCAGATCCGGCCGAACGCGTCCTCGAATGCCTCGCCCAGTGCCTCCACGTCGATCGGTGCGGTGGCCTGCACCTCGAAATCCTGGATGTAGGCGACGCGGTCCTCGACTTCGATCCGGTAGGGATGCTCGGCCATCACCCGCAGGCCCATGTGCTCCATCATCGGCAGCACGTCGGACAGCGGGATGTCGTCGTTCAGGCGGTACAGCTTGAAGCGCAGCGTCCCGTCGCGCCGGGACCGGTACAGGCTCAGGCGCAGGTCGCCGGCGCCGGTCAGCGCATCCAGGTGCTCCACGTCGCGCGCGGCGATGACCGGCGTCACCTGCTCGATGTAACCGGCCGGCAGTGCGCGCGCGAAACGATTCGCCAGTTCCAGCCCCTGTTCCTCGCCCTGGCGCTCGACCAGCGCCTCGCGCAGGTCGTCCTGCCAGTTGCGAACGATCTCGGCCAGCTCTGCTTCCAGCGCCGCGGCATCGAACTCGACGGTGTCGCCGGGCTTCGGGCGCACGATCAGGTGCAGCTGCGCCAGCGGGGACTCGCCGACCTGCACCGTGGTGTCGATGTGCTCGCCGCGCAGCGCGCGCTTGAGCAGCGCCTCGATCCGGCGGCGCACGTCGGTGTTGAACCGGTCGCGCGGGATGTAGGCCAGCACCGAGAAGAAGCGGCCGTAGCGGTCGCGCCGGATGAACAGCTTGCTGCGCACCCGCTCCTGCAGGCCGAGGATGCCGACGCTGGTGCGGTACAGCTCCTCCTCGTTGGACTGGAACAGCTCGTCGCGGGGCAGCGTCTCCAGGATGTGGCGCAGCGCCTTGCCGCTGTGCCCGCCCGGGGCCAGGCCGGACTGGCGCATCACGTACTCGTGGCGGTCGCGCACCAGCGGGATGTCCCACGGGCGGCGGTTGTAGGCGCTGGAGGTGTACAGGCCCAGGAAGCGCTGCTCTGCCACGGGATTGCCCGCGTCGTCGAACTCGAGCACGCCCACGTAGTCCATGTAGCCCGGGCGGTGCACGGTGGCGCGCGCGTTGGTCTTGGTCAGGATCAGCGCGTCGACCGAGCCGGACTGGGGCATGTAATGCGCCGCAAGCGACTTGAGCTTGCGCGGCTTGCCCGGGTCCTTGCCCCGCAGCAGGCCGAGCCCCGTGCCCTCGTCGGCGACCAGGACCTCTTCCCTGCCCTGCTTGCGGACGTCGTAGCGACGGTAGCCGAGGAAGGTGAAGTGTTCGTCGGCGGCCCAGCGCAGGAACGCCTGTGCCTCCTGCGTGCCCGACGCGGACGCCGGCAGGTTGCGCGTGCCCAGGTCGTCGGCGACCTCGAGCATCTTCTCGCGCATCGCCGCCCAGTCGGTGACGATCGCGCGGACGTCCTCGAGC
>CAMPJU010000227.1 GCA_946886995.1 uncultured Lysobacteraceae bacterium | reverse complement strand
CCTGCGCGGGAAGAAGTACGTGCTGACCTGGACCTACCACCCGAAGCCGTTGAACACGGCCGTGGCCAACTCCGCGGTGACCATCGCCACGCGCATGGGCATGGACGTCACGCTGCTGTGCCCGACGCCGGAATACCGGCTCGACGATCGCTACATGGACCGCGCCGCGCGGAACGCCGCCGAACAGGGCGGAGCCTTCCGCGTCAGCCACGACATCGGGGACGCGTACGCCGGCGCGGAGGTCGTCTATGCGAAGAGCTGGGGCGCGCTGCCGTACTTCGGCAACTGGGACGCCGAGCAGCCACTGCGCGAACGCCATCGCCACTTCATCGTCGACGAGGCCAAGATGGCGCTGACCGACGACGCGGTGTTCTCCCACTGCCTGCCGTTGCGGCGCAACGTGAAGGCCACGGATGCGGTAATGGATTCGCCGCGCTGCATCGCGATCGAGGAGGCGGAAAACCGGCTGCACGTCCAGAAAGCGGTGATGGCCACGCTGGCGGGGGTGCGGCCATGAAGGACATCGTCCTGGCGTTCTCCGGCGGGCTCGATACCAGTTTCTGCGTGCCCTGGCTGCGCGAGCGCGGCTGGCGCGTGCACACGGTGTTCGCCGACACCGGCGGCGTGGATGCCGACGAGCGCGCGTACATCGAACAGCGCGCCGCCGAACTGGGCGTGGCGTCGCACGTCACGATCGATGGCGGGCCGGCGTTGTGGGACGACTTCGTCAAGCCGTTCGTGCACGCGGGCGAGGGCTACCAGGGGCAGTACCCGCTGCTGGTGTCGGACCGTTACCTGATCGTGGACGCCACCCTGGCGCGTGCGCGCGACCTCGGGACGCGCGCGATCGCCCACGGCTGCACGGGCATGGGCAACGACCAGGTGCGGTTCGACCTGGCGGTCAAGGCATCCGGGGGCGGGTACGAGATCGTGGCGCCGATCCGCGAGATCCAGAAGGAACACACGCAGGTCCGGGCGTACGAGCAGGCCTACCTGTCCGAGCGTGGCCATGACGTGCGGGCGAAGCAGCAGGCCTACACCATCAACGAGAACCTGCTGGGCGTGACCCTGTCCGGCGGCGAAATCGATCGCTGGGAGGCACCGGGCGAAGGCGCGCGCGGCTGGTGCGCGCCGCGGGCGGACTGGCCGACCGATCCATTGCGGCTGAAGCTGCGGTTCGTGGAAGGGGTGGCGGTCGCGCTCGACGACGAGTCCTTGCCGGGCGCGCAACTGCTGGCGCGCCTCAACGCGCTGCTCGCGCCGTACGGAGTGGGCCGCGGGCTCTACACGGGCGACACCACCATCGGGCTGAAGGGCCGGATCGTGTACGAGGCGCCAGGCCTGGCCGCGCTGCTCGCCGCGCACCGCGCGCTCGAGGAGGCCGTGCTGAGCAAGCAGCAGAACCGGTTCAAGCCGGAGGTCGCGCGCCGCTGGGTGGAGCTGGTGTACGAGGGCTTCTTCCACGATCCGCTCAAGGCGGACCTGGAGGCGTACCTGGCGTCGTCGCAGCGGATGGTCAACGGCGAAGTGGTGCTGGAGACCCATGGCGGGCGGGTCGATGCCGTGGCGGTGCGCTCGCCGCACCTGTTGCAGGCCGCCGGTGCGACGTACGCGCAGTCGGCGGACTGGGGCGTCGCCGAGGCCGAGGGCTTCATCAAGTTGTACGGGATGAGCAGCACGCTGTGGGCCGAGGTCAACCGGGGCGGAGGCGAACAGTCGTGAGCAGCCTGCGGGATGCCGTGCTCCGCCACCTGGCCGCGCTGGTCGCGTTCGACACGCGCAACCCGCCGCGCGCGATCGGGACGGGCGGGATCTTCGACTACCTGCGCGCGCAGCTGCCCGGCTTCGACTGCACGGTGACCGACCACGGCGAGGGTGCGGTGTCGCTGCTCGCGGTGCGCGGTCGGCCGACGTGCGTGTTCAACGTGCACCTCGATACCGTCCCGTCCTCGCCGGACTGGACCGCGGATCCGTTGCTGTTGCGCATCCAGGGCGGCAAGGCGATCGGGCTGGGTGCCTGCGACATCAAGGGGGCCGCCGCCGGGTTGCTCGCGGCCGCCGCGGTGACGGGCGGGGACGCCGCGTTCCTGTTCAGCACCGACGAGGAGGCGAACGACGCACGGTGCATCCGCGCCTTCCTCGACGACAACCACGCCTTCACCGAAGCGGTGGTCGCCGAACCGACCGGCTGCGAAGCGGTGCTGGCGCACCGCGGCATCAGCGCTGCCCGCGTCCGTTTCCACGGGCGGGCCGGGCATGCGTCCGGCAGCGATGCATCGCATGGCAGCGCGGTGCACCATGCGATGCGCTGGGGCGCGGCTGCGCTGGCGTTCGCGGAGGGGCAGGCACACGAGCGCTTCGGCGGGCTCACCGGGCTGCGCTTCAACATCGGCCGCGTGGAGGGCGGGATCAAGGCGAACGTCATCGCACCGCGCGCGGATGTCGGCTTCGGTTTCCGGCCGTTGCCGTCGATGTCCTTCGAGGCGCTGCACGAACAGTTCGGTGCGCTGGCGGAGGCCGGCGCGGTGGAGCAGTACGAGGAAACGTTTCGTGGCCCGCCGTTGCCCGCGGGATTGCTGGCGGATGCCGAGGACCGCCGGCTCGAGGCGCGCGACCTCGCCGAGGCACTGGGACTGCCGATCGGCAACGCCGTCGACTTCTGGACGGAAGCGTCGCTGTTCTCGGCGGGCGGCATGACCGCGCTCGTCTACGGTCCCGGCCACATCGCCCAGGCGCATGCGGCCGACGAATGGGTCGCGATCGAGCAGCTGGAGCAGTACGCCGCCTCCATCGTCCGCATCCTCGGTGCCGCGCCCGGTGGGTCCCGCCATGGCGAATGAGGACTTCGCCGCCGTGGCGGCGCCCACGCGCGGGCGGCAGACCCGGCAGACGATCATCCGCCTGCTGTCCGGCATGGGCAGCCAGAAAGAAGTCACCCAGTACCTCAAGCGCTTCTCGCAGCTGGACGCGGCGCGGTTCGCCGTGGTCAAGGTGGGCGGCGCGGTGCTGCGCGACGACCTGGACGCGCTGGTCTCCTCGCTGGCGTTCCTGCAGGACGTGGGCCTGACGCCGATCGTCCTGCACGGCGCGGGACCACAGCTGGACGAGGCGCTGGCC
>CAMPJU010000226.1 GCA_946886995.1 uncultured Lysobacteraceae bacterium | reverse complement strand
GGCATCTGCAAGCACATCGGCGCGCGCAACGTGGTGGTCACCGACGTCAACGACTACCGCCTGAAGCTGGCCGCCGACATGGGCGCCACGCGCGTGGTCAACGTGTCGAACACCTCGCTGAAGGACGTGATGGCCGACCTGCACATGGAGGGCTTCGACGTCGGCCTGGAGATGAGCGGCAACCCGCGCGCGTTCAACGACATGCTCGACTGCATGTACCACGGCGGCAAGGTCGCGATGCTCGGGATCCTGCCCAAGGGCGCGGGCGTCGACTGGGACCGCATCATCTTCAAGGGGCTCGTGCTGCACGGCATCTACGGGCGGCGCATGTACGAGACCTGGTACAAGATGACGCAACTGGTGCTCGGCGGGTTCCCGCTGCAGAAGGTGCTCACCCACCAGCTGCCGGTGGACGAGTTCCAGCAGGGCTTCGACCTGATGGAGTCCGGCAAGTCCGGCAAGGTGGTGCTGTCATGGAATTGAACGGCAGCGACGCCACGCAGCGGTACGCCGAAGAGCTGGAGTCCATCCGCGAGCAGGGCCTGTTCAAGTCCGAGCGGATCATCACCAGCCCGCAGGCCGCGGAGATCGAACTGGCGGACGGGCGCAAGGTGCTGAACTTCTGCGCCAACAACTACCTCGGCCTCGCCGACCATCCGGAGCTCATCGCCGCCGCACGCGATGCGCTGGACACGCACGGCTTCGGCATGGCGTCGGTGCGCTTCATCTGCGGCACGCAGGACCTGCACAAGCAGCTCGAGAAGACGATCGCGGACTTCTTCGGCACCGAGGACACCATCCTGTATGCCGCGTGCTTCGACGCGAACGGCGGGCTGTTCGAGCCGCTGCTGGGCGAACAGGACGCGATCGTCTCCGACTCGCTCAACCACGCGTCGATCATCGACGGCGTGCGCCTGTGCAAGGCGAAGCGGTACCGCTATGCCAACTGCGACATGGCCGACCTGGAGGCGCAGCTGAAACAGGCCCGCGCCGACGGCGCGCGCACGATCATGATCACCACCGACGGCGTGTTCTCGATGGACGGGTTCATCGCCCCCCTCGACGAGATCACGCGCCTCGCCAAGCAGTACGGCGCGCTGGTGCACATCGACGAATGCCATGCGACCGGCTTCATCGGCGAGACCGGGCGCGGCTCGGCCGAAGCGAAGGGCGTGCTCGACCGGATCGACATCTTCACCGGCACCCTGGGCAAGGCGATGGGCGGCGCGGTGGGCGGGTTCACCACGGCCAGGCGCGAAGTGATCGAACTGCTGCGCCAGCGCTCGCGCCCGTACCTGTTCTCGAACTCGCTGCCGCCGCACGTCGTGGCCGCGGGCATCCGCGCGTTCGAGATGCTGGCCGCGGCCGGCGACCTGCGCGACCGGTTGCGGGAGAACACCGCGTATTTCCGCGAGCGGATGGCTGCGGCGGGCTTCGAGTTGAAGCCGGGCACGCACCCGATCGTGCCGGTGATGCTGCACGACGCCCCGCTGGCACAGCGCTTCGCCGAGCGGCTGCTCGAGGAAGGCATCTACGCGATCGGGTTCTTCTTCCCGGTCGTGCCGAAGGGCCAGGCGCGGATCCGGACGCAACTGTCCGCGGCACACACCCGCGAGCAGCTGGACCGCGCGATCGATGCGTTCACCCGCATCGGCCGCGAGCTCGGCGTCATCGGCTGAGGCGATCGATCTCGGCGGCGGTGAGTTCGCGCCAGCTGCCCTTCGCGAGGTCGCCGAGTGCCAGGTCGCCGATGGCGACCCGGATCAACCGGACCACGGTGAGTCCAGACGCATCGCACAATCGCCGTATCTGGCGGTTGCGCCCTTCGTCCAGCACGACTTCCAGCCAGGCATTGCGGGTGCCCGCCCGTAGCAGGCGCGCGGACTTTGCGCGCAGCCTTTCGCCGTCCACGTGGACACCGGCGACCATCGCGGCCAGCATCGCTCCATCCGGGATCGCGTCGACCTGCACGTGGTAAGTCTTGTCCGGCCCGGTCGCAGGGTCGGTGAGCCGCGCGGCCCAGGCGGGGTCGTTGCAGAACAACAGCAGTCCCTCGCTGGCGCGATCGAGTCGTCCCACCGGCGCCAGCCACGGCAACGACGCATCTTCCAGGCACCGGTACACCGTGTCCCGGTCCCGGTCGTCGGCCACGGTCGTGACGAGTCCGCGCGGCTTGTTCAATGCGATGTAGCGCCGGGTGGTGGCGGAGAGCGGCCTGCCATCGACGCTGATCGTTCCTGCGTCGCCGGTGATCGGCCATTCCGGATCGACCACGATGCGCCCGTCGACCGCCACGCGTCCGGCGCGGATCCACCGCGAGGCCTCGGTGCGGGAACAGACACCCCGCTTGGACAGCACCCGGGCCAGGCCATGCCGCACAGATGGCGGCGTGGCTGGTGCAGGTTGCCTCGGTGGAGCGCGGTTACTGCGCTTCGTCACCATTCACCGGCGGCGGTGCCGGCATGGGCTCGACCACGGGCTCGGCCGAAGGTGGCACCGGCACGAGGATTGTCGCGCTGGTCGTCACTTCGTCCGGCGGCGCGGTGCCGGTCCATGCGTCGGTGGGTTCGACGCTTCCAGGGGCCAGGCCATCGGCCGGCGGTGCCGGTGGCACGATGACGGTGGTGGAGGCGGTCGGCGTGGACATGGCGCCGACCGGCATCGTCGAGCCCTGGCCGGCCATGCCGTCCTTCGTCGGATTCGCCGGGCGATGCGCCGCCGGTCCGCGCGCCACGCGCACGCCCCGCGCTTCCATCCAGGCGGTGAACTCGTCGGCGGTCATGCGCTTGCCGTTCTGTTCCATGTTGAAGCGCCACGGCGTGTTGTCGAATTCCGTGCGTTTCTGGTAGGTGGCCGGATCGATGACCGCGCCCGCCGCGGGCGTGGCCGGCACCGTCGTTGCCGTGGCCGGCACCGCCGGAGCGAGCGGCGCGGACGGAAGCGGAGCGGGAGCAAGCGGGGCGGGAATGGTCGCCGTGGCCGTGGCCGTGGCGGTCGCGGGCGCGACGGCGCCAGGAGGCGCGGGAACGCCGGTGGCGGTGGTGGTCGGCACACCCGTCGCGATCGTGGTGGGAATGCCCGTCGCGATCGTCGTCGGGACTCCCGTCGCGATGGTGGTCGGCACTTCGG
>CAMPJU010000225.1 GCA_946886995.1 uncultured Lysobacteraceae bacterium | reverse complement strand
GGCGAACAGCTTGGGCGCGCGGTCGACGCGCTCGCGCATTTCCGCGGCGAGGCGGTCGACGTCCAGCGTGCGGATGCGGAGGTTGGCGATGCCGACCTGGCCGATCTTGAGTTCGCCGGCCTGTTCGTAATCGACCGCCGCGCCCATCAGCGGCAGGTCCCCGTCGGGCGGGGCGCCTCGGCGTCGGCGGTGACGCGCGGGATGCCGGCCCACGGCGCGTCGGGCAGGCGGCCGCCGTAGGTCTCGCGGACCCACGGATAGCTGCACAGTTCCTTCATCAGCATCGCGGCGCGCAGCTTGCGGCCGTCGGCGGCGATGACGTGCTGGCCGACCTCGCGGAAGCCGAAGCTGCCGTGGAAGAGCAGGGCGGGGTCGCTGCCGTGTTCCAGGAAGACCTCGCAGGCCAGCTGCGGATAGCGCAGCTCGGCGTAGCTCTGCACGTCGGCGTAGAACGCGCGGCCCACGCCGCCGCCGCGGCGCCGGCTGGCCACCACGATGCGGTCGATGTAGAGGAATTCCGGGTTGCGCTCGCGGAACCAGCGGAAATTCGCGCTGTCGTGCGAGGCGTCGCTGCCGAAGGCCACCAGGAAGCCGGCCATGGTCCCGTCGCGCTCGGCGACGCGGAAGTACTCGGCGGTCTCGAAGAAGGCGCGCAGGCGGGCCGCGTCGAGCGGCAGGATCGCGGGGCCAGCGGCGTTGTTGAGCGCAAGGACGGAATCCAGCTCGTGCTCGCGCACGTCGCGGATGACGATCGTCGACGACATTCCTACTTGCTCCACCAGGACCCCATGTACCGCGCGGATTATCGCATGCCCGGCGGCCGCGGGTCCCGCCCCGGAGGGCCCGGAAGCATGACTTTCGGTGCTCTCGGTGGCTCGGGCGAGAGGCTACGATGCGCCATGCTCGCGCGCCTGAACCACACCCGTCTGCTCCGCTACGCCGGCCTGTTCACCTGGGCCGTCGTCGCCGTGCCGCTGCTGTCGCTGTCGCTGTCCATCGAGCAGGCCGGCGGCGGGCAGCCCACGCTCTGGCAGACCGGCCTGTGGAAGGCCTTCGCCGCCCATGCCGCGTTCGGCCTCAGCTATGCCTGGCTGACCCGCGGGCTGGGCGCGCGCCGGGTCGTGGCCGCCGATTACCTGCTGCTGGTGGTGCTGACCGCCAGCGCGATCGCCGTGAGCTACTACAGCGCCAGCGGCCTGGGCAGCGTGCTGCTGATGGTCGCCGCCTGCGTCCTGCCCTGGCTGCTGCCGCTGTCGGTGGGCGTGCCCTGGCTGGTGCTGAGCCACCTGGTGGTGATGCCGGTGTTCGTCCGCGCGCTGGAATTCACGGTGGTCGACGCGCTGATGCAGTCGCTGCTGTACGCCGGTTTCTCCGGCTTCGTGTTCGTCACCAGCCTGGTGGCCCGGCAGCAGGCGATGGCCCGGGAGGAGCAGCGCCGCCTGAACGCGGAGCTGCGCGCCACCCGTGCGCTGCTGGCCGAGAGCGCCCGCGTGAACGAGCGCACCCGCATCTCCCGTGAACTGCACGACCTGCTGGGCCACCACCTGACCGCGCTCAGCCTGAACCTGGAAGTCGCCGGCCACCTGTCCGAGGGGCGGGTGAAGGAGCACGTGACCCAGGCCCACACCCTGGCGCGGCTGTTGCTGACCGACGTGCGCGAGGCCGTGAGCCACCTGCGCGACGGCGGCGCCATCGACCTGGCCGCCGCGCTGCGGCCGCTGGCCGAGAACGTGCCCTCGCTGGCGATCCACATGGACATCGAGGAACCGCTGGCGATGGAGGACCCGGAGCGCGCGCACGTGCTGCTGCGCTGCACCCAGGAAATCATCACCAACGCGGTGCGCCACGCCGGCGCCGACAACCTGTGGATCCAGGCGCGGCGCGCCGACGGGCGGGTGACCATCACCGCGCGCGACGACGGCAAGGGCACCGAGACCATCGTGCCCGGCAACGGCCTGCGCGGCATGCGCGAGCGGCTCGTCCAGCAAGGCGGCACACTGCAGGTCGAGTCGCGGGCGCAGGGGGGCTTCCGCCTGTGCCTGGGGGTGCCGACCGGTCCCTGCCTCGAACCCATTCCCGAGAGGACGTCCTGATGATCCGCGTGTGTCTCGTCGACGACCAGACCCTGGTGCGCCAGGGCATTCGATCGCTCCTGGCGCTGGCCGAGGGGGTGGAGGTGGTGGCCGAGGCGGCCGACGGCCGGCAGGCCGTGGAGCTGGTGCCCCAGGTGAAGCCGGACGTGGTCCTGATGGACATGCGCATGCCGATGATGTCGGGCCTGGAGGCCCTGCAGGCGCTGGCGCGCGCGGGGACCCTCCCGCCCACGATCATCCTGACCACCTTCGACGACGACCAGCTGGTGCTGGCCGGCCTGAAGGCCGGGGCGAAGGGCTACCTGCTGAAGGACGTGTCGCTGGAGCAGCTGGTGGGCGCGATCCAGACGGTGGCCGCGGGCGGCTCGCTGGTGCAGCCGGCCGTCACGCAGCGCCTGCTGTCCGGGCTGGAGCACATGCGCAACGACTTCGTCAGCCTGGACCGGCCCGATCCGCTGACCGATCGAGAGACGGAGATCCTGCGGCTGATGGCCAGCGGCTTCTCCAACAAGGAGATCGCCAACTCGCTGGGCGTGGCCGAGGGCACGATCAAGAACCACGTGTCCAACATCCTGAGCAAGCTGGGCGTGCGCGATCGCACGCGGGCGGTCCTGAAGGCCTTCGAACTGCAGTTGGTCTGAAGCTGCTTTTCCCGACCCCACGGCCCTTGCTACGATGATGGGTCTGCGCGCCCCGCCGGCGCTGGAGAAGCCTGAATGACCACCCGTTTGATCGAGATCCTGATTGCCCTTGCGATCGTGGCCGTGCTGTTCGTCGTCGTCGGCGTGGCGCTGCCGTCCGAGCGGCACCTGAGCGAGAGCGTCGAGACCAACCGCAAGATGACCATCGTCTACGACGTGCTGAGCAGCATGCGTCGCTTCGACGACTGGAACGCCGCCGCGCTGCGCAGCATCCGCGAATCCGAGCTGAGCGGCCCGGTTTCGGGCGAGGGCGCCACCTGGTCGTATGTCTCCAGCGACGACCGCGTCGGTGCGGGCAAGTGGGAGATCGTCGAGGCCGTGCCGGGCGAGCGCATCG
>CAMPJU010000224.1 GCA_946886995.1 uncultured Lysobacteraceae bacterium | reverse complement strand
GCCGACCGGATCGCCGCGTTCCCTGACGTGGCCGGGCATGCGGTGCATGACAAGGCCGTGCATGCGTACTGGCTGGTGGACCGGCTGGAGGCGTGGGAGGCCGACGAAGGTGGCACCGCCGTCGGCTGGGAAGGGCTCGCATGGATCGGGACCGATCTCGACCGGGTATGGCTGCGCAGCGAAGGCGAGCACATGGACGGTGCAGTGGAGGCGGCCGACATCGAGGTGCTCTACGGCCGCGCAATCGCGCCCTGGTGGGACCTGCTGGCAGGCGTGCGCCACGACTTCGGTGAAGCGCCCTCGCAGACGTTCGCCGCCCTCGGCGTGATGGGGCTGGCGCCCTACAAGTTCGAAGTCTCCGCGACCGCGTATCTCGGCCAGTCCGGCCAGTCCGCCGCGCGGCTGGAGGCCGAATACGAGACCCTGCTCACCAACCGGCTGATCCTGCAGTGGGTGGCCGAAGCCGAGTTCCACGGCCGCGACGATCCGCGGCGCGGCATCGGTTCCGGGCTGGGCACGGTGGAAGCCGGCGCGCGGCTGCGCTACGAAATCCGCCGCGACTTCGCGCCCTATGTCGGCATCGCCTGGGAGCGGGCGTTCGGTGGGACCGCCGATCTGCGCCGCGATGCCTTCCACGACATTCGCGACACCCGCGTGGTCGTGGGGGTGAGAACATGGTTCTGACCAAGAGGAAGCACATCATGGGATTCCGGCTCGCATCCGTCCTGCTGTTCCTGCCCCTGGCCACGCTGGTGTCGTCGGCGGCCGCGCAGGAGCCATCCACCGGCCGCACTGCGGAAACGGCTCTGCCCACCGTGGTAGTCACCAAGAGCCCGACCTGTGGTTGCTGCGGCAAGTGGATCGAGCACCTGCGCGCCGCGGGCTTCCCGGTGGAGGTGCACGACACCCTCGCGCTGCACGCATTCAAGGAACGTCTGGGCGTCCCGCCTTCGAAGCGGTCCTGCCACACGGCGGAGGTCGCGGGGTACGTGGTCGAGGGCCACGTGCCCGCCGGCGACGTGAAGCGGCTGCTCGCGGAGCGTCCGGAGGCGCGCGGCCTCGTCCTGCCGGGGATGCCGATGGGCTCGCCCGGCATGGAGATGCCCGACGGGCGCGTCATGCCGTACACGGTGGAGCTGCTCGGGAACGACGGCAGCACGCGCGCGTTCGCCGAACACTGA
This sequence comes from uncultured Lysobacteraceae bacterium, assembly GCA_946886995.1. Next base: position 1,994 of record CAMPJU010000224.1, on the reverse strand, counting down.
CGCGTGCGCAGGAGCGCCGGGCGGGGCGCCTTGACGCAACGCTGACGGGCGTGCCGCGACGGTGCGGGCATGGATTCCGGTTCCCGCATCGCGGTCGTCACCGGCGCGTCGGCCGGGATCGGCCGGGCCACCGCCGTGGAGTTCGCCCGGCACGGCTGGCGCGTCGCATTGCTGGCGCGCGGGATCGACGGACTCGAAGCGGCGAGGCTTGAGGTCGAAGGCGCGGGGGGCGCGGCGCTGGTCATCGAAACCGACGTGGCCGACCCTGCACAGGTCGACGCGGCCGCATCGCGCGTGGAGTCCGAGTGGGGCCCGATCGATGTCTGGGTCAACAACGCGATGGCGACGATCTTCTCGCGCTTCCTCGACGTGTCACCGGAGGACTTCCGCCGCGCCACGGAGGTGACCTACCTCGGTGCCGTCTGGGGCACGCGCGCCGCGCTGTCCCGGATGAAACCACGCGACCGGGGCGTGATCGTGCAGGTCGGGTCGGCGCTGGCGTATCGTTCGATCCCGCTGCAGTCGGCGTACTGCGGAGCGAAGTCCGCTTTGCGCGGGTTCACCGACTCGATCCGGAGCGAACTGATCCACGAACGCAGTGGCGTGCACGTCACGATGGTGCAGCTGTCCGCGTTCAACACGCCGCAATTCGAATGGGCGCGCACGACACTGGGATGCCGCCCGAAGCCGATGGGCAAGATCTTCCAGCCCGAGGTGGCGGCCCGCGCGATCCATTGGGCCGCGACGCACCGGCGCCGCGAACTCTGGGTGGGCTGGCCGGCCGCCAAGGCGATCCTCGGCACGCGGGTCGTTCCGGGCCTCCTGGACCACCGGCTCGCTGCGACCGCGGTCGACGGCCAGCACACGGACGAACCCTTGCCGCCGGACAGGCAGGACAACCTCTACACGGCCGTTGCCGGCGACCACGGCGCGCATGGGCGGTTCGACGCGATGGCGGTCGCGTCGAGCGCGCAGGCGTGGTGGGCGATGCATCGTGGCGTGGCGACCGCCGTTGCCGCCATTGCGATTGCCACCGTGGCGCTCGCGGCATGGTGGCTGGCCTAGTCCTCCTGCATGCTGAAGCGGACCATGTGTTCGTGGTCGTTGTAGCCGCCGAACACGCCGAGGTAGTCGACGCGGAGCAGCAGGCCGTACCAGTTGGTCCGCAGCAGCGTCCCGAGTTCGACCACGATCCGGCTCTTGTCCAGGCCGGTGGGCGTGGTGAAGAACACCGGGCTGGACGCCTGGTTGGCATAGCTGATCGCCACGCCGCTCTCGTCGTGGAAATCGCGCTGGAACTCGACGCGCACGCGCGGCTCGAGCTCGCCCCATTCGATCGTCTTGCGGAACTTCATGCGGAACCCGAGCGTGGTGGTGCGCAGGTCGATCTGCTGGGGGCCGTACTGCAAGGCGTACGGGTTGTCGCCGAGTTCGAGGAACCCGTCGAGGCGCGCTTCGGCCGCATCGACGCGCGCGTAGGGCGAGAACAGGAACGTGTCCGTCTCGTGCTCGTAACCGCCGGCCCAGGAGGTGAACTCCTGGCGGCCATGGCGGCGTCCCTCCAGCATGGCTGCGCCCGCCGGGGAAAACCGGCGCACGTCGAATTCCAGCCGCTGGTAACCGCCCATGCCGTCGAGGAAGAACGGCATGTCCTCAGGGTGCCAGCTCATGTAGGAGACGCCGCTGGGTGCATCGCCGTCGGCGCGGGAGCCTTCGGTGCCGATCGCGGTGCGGTCGCGTGCGTAGCCCAGCCCGCCGCCGAACGCGAAGTTGCCGCTCAGGCGATAGTCCGAGCCGCCCGTGACGCCCGATGTCTCGAAGTCCAACGGGCTGGCCGTGTCCGTGCCGTCGCGGTCGCCGCTGCGCAGCGAACCCGCGATCCAGAACCCCCAGCCTTCGCCAGAGCCGTCGTGCAGTTCCTCAAGGCGCTCGTGGACGTTGCGCACCTGCGTCGTGGCGAATGTCCGGACGGTGCTGACCTGCGATACCAGTAG
>CAMPJU010000223.1 GCA_946886995.1 uncultured Lysobacteraceae bacterium | reverse complement strand
GGGTGGTACCTGCTCACGGCAGGCACGGTGCCCCGGGATGCCTGGCTGCTGGGGACCGACGTCCAGCCGCTCAGGCTGCCCCTGCGCCCGGATGGCGACGGGCGCCTGTGCAGGGTCGTGCTGCTCGCGCGGCCGACCACCGGCCTGCGCGTCGTGGCCGGCGACGACGAGCGTCCCGTGGCGTTCGACCTGGTGCCGATCACGCGCAAGGACGCGATGCTGCGGATGGTTCGCACGCTCGCCTCGGATGGTCGGTTCGGTCGTTGGCGGGTGGTCCTCCTGGCCGGCCGGATCGCGTTGCGCCTGTTGTCAGCCGACCGGAGGGGCGGCGGCGACCTGCTCGTCGCCGCCTACCTCGGGCGCGGGACGACAGGGGCACCGTGCCGACTGCGCGCGGGCCGGGCGAGCCGTGCCGCGCAATTCGAGCCACTGGAGCAGCTGCGGGCGGTTCGCGAAGCGTCCGGCACTGCATCGTGGGAAACCCTGGGCGACGATCCGAAGATGCGGCTGGCGTCCGGAGGCGTCCCCATCGCCCTCCCTGCGGGCTGGTACCTGTTCCGGGCGGTGTTGCGCGCGCACGAGGGCCGGATCGCCGGGCCGGCCTTCTACGCCGAATTCGCGGATCCGGCCACCGGAGCACCGGACGTCGAACCCATCGCGATGCCGAGCCCGGGCCGCGACGGGAGGCTCGACACGTTGGTGATGTTCAAGCGCCCGGTGCGAGTGCTGCGCTTCGACCCTACCTCGCGGCAGGCGCGCTTCACCTTTTCGGGCGCGCGGCTGCGCAGGGTCGGCCGCCCGCGGGCATTGGTGCGGATGCTGGCGGCGCGCGGGGCGGACGAGCGGATCGACTGGACCGCGAGCATGCGCCAGCTCGCCAGTTTCCTGCGCCGCGCGCGCGCCGGTGGGCTGTCGGACGCCGCGGTCGAGGCCTTCCAGTCGTTTCGTCGCCAGCAGGCCGACCGCAGCCGCACGTACGCGGCGTGGGCGCGACGACACGACGAGATCGGTCCGGCGGACGTGGCGATGCTGCGGACGCGCGCGTCCCGGCTGGCCGACGGGCCGACGTTCTCGATCCTGCTGCCGACCTACGAGACACCGGACCGGTGGTTGCGCGAATGCATCGACAGCGTGCTGGCGCAGGCATGGCCGAAATGGGAACTGTGCATCGCGGACGACGCGTCCCCGTCGCCGCGGGTGCGCGACACGGTCGCGCGCTACGCCGCGCGCGATCCACGCATCCGGCTGGTCGTGCGAGAACGCAACGGCCACATTTCCGCCGCGTCGAACTCCGCGCTCGCGATGGCGCGGGGGGACTACGTCGCCTTGCTGGACCACGACGACGTCCTGCGTCCACACGCGCTGCTCGAAATGGCCGAGGCGATCGCCGCCAACCCCGACCTCGACCTGCTCTACTCCGACGAGGACAAGATCGACGAACACGGCCGCCGCCTGGAGCCCTATTTCAAGCCGGACTGGAATCCGGACCTCCTGCTCGGCCAGAACTACGTCTGCCACCTCTGCGTGGTGCGCACGGCGCTGGCACGCGAGGTCGGCGGATTCCGGGAGGGGTACGAAGGCAGCCAGGACCATGACCTGGTCCTGCGCTGCACGCGCGGATTGCCCGGCGCAAGGATCGGCCATGTGCCGCGGGTGCTCTACCACTGGCGCGCGATCCCGGGCTCGACGGCGCTGCACCGCGATGCGAAGGACTATGCCGCCGTGGCCGGCGCGCGCGCCGTCGCCGACCACGTGGTGCACGAGGCGCCGGGCGCGACGGTCGACGTGCTCGAGCACGGCCATTACCGCGTCCGCTGGCCGCTGCCGGATCCCGCGCCGAAGGTGTCGATCATCGTGCCCACGCGCGACCGCGCGGACCTGCTGCGCGCCTGCGTCGAGAGCATCCTGGGGCGCACCGACTATCCGGATTTCGAGCTGCTGGTGGTCGACAACCGGAGCAGCGATGACGATGCGCTCGCGCTGCTGGCGTCGCTGGAAGGACGCGATCGCGTGCGCGTGCTCCGCTACGACGCACCATTCAACTACTCCGCCATCAACAACTGGAGCGTCGGCCAGTCGCTCGGATCGGTCGTCGCGCTGGTCAACAACGACATCGAGGTGATCTCGCCGGACTGGCTGTCCGAGATGGTCAGCCAGGCCTCGCGCGCGGGCGTCGGCGCGGTCGGTGCGATGCTCCTCTATCCCGACGACCGCATCCAGCACGCCGGCGTGATCCTCGGCCTGGGAGGCATCGCCAACCATGCCTATGCCGGGCAGCCCGCGGACATCGGTGGCCACGGCGGGCGCGCCAAGGTGGTGCAGCAGCTGTCCGCCGTGACCGGCGCCTGCCTGGTCGTCGGGCGCGACCGCTATGAAGCCGTCGGCGGACTGGACGAAGCCCTGCACGTCGCGTTCAACGACATCGACTTCTGCCTGCGGCTGGGCGCGGCCGGCTACCGCAACCTCTGGACGCCTTTCGCGCGCCTTTACCACCATGAGTCGGCCACCCGGGGAAGCGACCTGGAGGGCGGGAAGCGGGACCGGTTCCTGGACGAGGTCGCGCTGATGCAGGCGCGTTGGGGCGAGCGGTTGGAGTTGGATCCGGCGTACAACCCGAACCTGGCGTTGACCGGGCCGGGGTTCGAGCCAGCCGATCCGCCGCGGGCGTGAAGGCGGCGACGGTACAATTGCCGTCCAGCTTCCACCGGAGTGCACGAATGCCGCCGTCGTCACCTTCCCGGAGCCAGCAGGGCTCCAAGCTTGCCCCGGATGCCGCGCAGGCGCTGCGGGGAGTGGTCGCCGACGGTCAGACGCTGGCGGTCGGGGGCTTCGGCCTGTGCGGCATTCCCGAGGCGCTCATCGCGGCGCTCCGCGACTCGGGCGTGACCGGGCTGACGGTGATCTCCAACAACGCGGGGGTGGACGGCTTCGGCCTCGGACAGCTGCTGGCGACGCGCCAGATCCGCAAGATGATTTCGTCCTACGTCGGCGAGAACAAGGAGTTCGAGCGGCAGTTCCTTGGCGGGGAACTCGAGCTGGAGTTCAACCCGCAGGGCACGCTGGCCGAGCGGATGCGCGCCGGCGGCGCCGGCATCCCCGCGTTTTACACCGCCACCGGCTACGGCACGGTGGTCGCCGAGGGCAAGGAAACGCGGGAGTTCGACGGGCGGCACTACGT
>CAMPJU010000222.1 GCA_946886995.1 uncultured Lysobacteraceae bacterium | reverse complement strand
TCCGCAAGGGCGGCGACGTCACCTTCCTGGTCGACGAGATGAAGGCCGTGTTCGATCCCAAGGGTGGCTACTTCAAGGCCGGCGGCGTGTACATGCCGTCCCTGGTCGCCGAGCTCGGTGCGATCGTCGAGGACCACATGAAGGCCATCGGCCTGATCCACGACCCCGAGATGAGCGCCGCCCGGCGCGCACTGATCGCCGAGAAGCGGAAGGCGTACGAGGACCGCTCAAAAAAAAACGCTGACGTGACGGCACCCGCCGCGCCGGCCGCCCCCGCGGCCCGCGAGGACGACGTGTCGGTCACCGGCGAAGGCGCGTCCTTCCCGCCCTCCGCCACCATGTGCCACAAGTGCAGCACCCGCGCCGTCGTCATCATGGATGGCTGCGCAACCTGCCTGAATTGCGGCTACTCCAAGTGCGGGTAACGGGGGCGGCCTTCGGGCCGCTGGCATACTGTCAGCCTGCCATGCGCCGGATGACACGATGCCTCGACTGACCAGAGCCTTTCTCCCCCTCCTGCTGCTGTTCATCGCGCTGCTGCCTGCCACGACCTGCGCCGCCGAGAACGAAGACCTGACCCTCTATTTCAAGGCCGCGATCACGATCGAGCCCGATGGGTCGCTTTCGCGCCTGGCGTGGAAGGACGGCGATGAGATTCCCGGCGTGCTGCGCGACAAGCTCGATGCACGGGTGAACTCCTGGCAGTTCGTGCCCGGGACCGTCGACGGGGCGCCCGCACGCACGGATTCGACGCTTCGCCTGCGACTGCTTGCCCAGCCCGCAGGCGCGGGGCTGACGCTCAAGGTCGAGAATGCGGAGACCGGTCCGGCCGTCGGCGACCTGGTGCCGCCCGAGTATCCACGCGACGCGCTGCGGCGCGGCGCGGAGGCCGCGGTCCTCGCGGACCTGTTTGTCGCCGAGGACGGTTCGCGTGAAGTGGTCATCGCCGGCTACGAGGGCGACGAGCGCATGCGGCCGAAGTTCGAGGATGCGGTCGAGGACATGCTGGCGCAGGTGGATGTCCAGCTCGAGCGGGTGGGCGGCCATCTGGCGGCAGGCCGCTTCTCCGTTCCGGTCGAGTTCTGCGCGGGCACCGGGCCGTGCGGGAATTTCCAGTGGCCCGCGCGCGAGGCCGCCGGTGCCCCCGCAACCACGGCCCCGGGGCAGCCGATGCCCGGGGAAAGCGTGGCCGGCATCGCGACCGACGTGAGGGACATCGCGATCTGATGCGCACCCCGGTCCTGATCGACACCGATCCGGGTGTCGACGACGCGCTCGCGATCCTGATGGCATTCGCGGACCCGGGCCATGAAGTGGTCGGGTTGACGGTTGCAGCGGGCAACGTCGGTCTGCAGTACACGGTTGCCAACGCACTGAAGCTGTGCGAGGTCGCCGGCCGGGACGACATCCCCGTGTTCCCCGGCGCGGCGTTGCCATTGCTGCACGCCGCGCCCCATGCAGCGCACGTGCACGGCGAGGACGGCTTCGGCGACACCGGCTACGCACCCGCGGCACGCGCGGTCGAAGCGGAACATGCCGCCCTGGCGATCCTGCGCCTGTCGCACGAGCATGCCGGGCGGCTGCTGCTGGTGGCGCTCGGGCCGCTGACCAACGTCGCGCTGGCGTTGCGCCTGGATCCGACGCTGCCCGCCCGGGTTGCCCGGGTGGTCGTGATGGGCGGCGCGGTCACTTGCCACGGCAACATCACGCCCGCCGCGGAATTCAACGTCTACTTCGACCCCGAGGCCGCGCACGTCGTGTTCTCGGCGTTCCCCCGGGTCGAGCTGGCGGACTGGGAGGCGGTGATGCGCCACGGCTTCGCGCATGCGGCATTCGAGGGATGGCTGCGGGCGGACACGCCGAGGGCCCGGTTCTACGGGGACATCTCGGCGCATACCCGGCGCTGGGCGGCCGCGCATCGCGGGGATCGCTGGCATTCGGCGGACGCGCTGGCGATGGCGCTGGCCCTGGATCCCGCGGGCGCCACCGACATGCAGGAACGACCCCTTGCGGTCGAGCTGGCGGGCGGCGAGACCCGCGGCGCGACGCTGGTGGACTGGGCCCGCCAGGGTGGCGGACCTGACAACGCCGCCATCCTCATGGCCTACGACCAGCCCCGGTTCGAGGCCCGCGTCCGCGACGCCCTCGCGTTCAGCCAGCCGACTGCCTGACGGGCTCCCATCGCTTGCCCAGGAGGGCGCCGACCCGCTATCATGCCCGGCTTCCCGCAACAAACCCGGCACCCGCCATGAAGGCCGATATCCATCCCGAGTACCGCGAAGTCGTGTTCCAGGACGTGACTTCGGACTTCAAGATCCTCACCCGCTCGACCCTCTCCAGCAAGGAGACGGTGAAGTGGGAGGACGGCAACGAGTATCCCTTGGTGAAGGTCGAGATCTCCTCGTCCTCGCACCCGTTCTACACGGGCCAGCACAAGATCATGGATACCAGCGGCCGCGTGGACAAGTTCCGCAAGCGCTACGCCAGCAAGTGATCGCGAGGCGGGCCGCCGAGCCCGCCGACCGCGCCAGCGACGGCCGCCGAGAGGCGGCCGTTCGCGTTTCCGGCCGCCGCTGCGCCTGCGGTCCGGGCACCACGTGACCCGGGCGGATTCGTCGCCCGTGCGATAATGGAAGTTTCCCCCACCGGCGCGCCGGGCCCTGGCGCGACCGTCGAGATCCCGAGGAGTCCCCCGTGCCCGATCAGACCTCCGATCAGATCGCCTCCGGCGAAAGCAAGCCTGGCCAGGCCACCCTGGACGTTGCCGGCAAGTCCGTCGAGCTGCCCGTCGTCGAACCCGTCCTGGGCCAGCCCTGCATCGACATCGGCAAGCTGCCGAAGGCGACCGGTTGCTTTACCTACGACCCCGGCTTCACCGCCACTGCCAGTTGCAAGTCCGCCATCACCTACATCGACGGCGAGCAGGGCGTGCTGCTCTATCGCGGCTATCCGATCGAGCAGCTGTCGGAGCAGTCCTCGTTCCTGGAGGTCGCGTACCTGCTGATGCACGGCGAGCTGCCGACCGGCGACCAGTTCTCGCGCTTCGAGCACGAGGTCACGCATCACACGATGATGCACGAGGCCTTCAAGAAGTTCCTCGGCGGCTTCCGCCACGACGCGCACCCGATGGCGATGCTGGTCGGGATGCTCGGCTCGATGGCGAGCTTCTACCACAACGACCTGGACCT
>CAMPJU010000221.1 GCA_946886995.1 uncultured Lysobacteraceae bacterium | reverse complement strand
CTGCCTGGACAGCGTGCCGTTTGCCGCCGAGAGGATCGTGGTTGACAGCGGCAGTACCGACGACACCGTCGCGATCGCACGGGCGCACGGCGCGCAGGTCGTCCACCAGGACTGGCTCGGGTTCGGGGCGCAGCGCAACTTCGCCACGACCCTGGCGACCCACGACTGGATCCTGGTGCTGGACGCCGACGAGTTCCTCGACGGGCCCGGCGCCGCGGAGTTGCAGCGGCGGTTGCCCGGAGTGATGGCGTCCGATGCGTGCGTGGGCATCCTGCGCCGCAGCACCTGGTACATGGGCGCGCCGATGCGCTGGTACCGCCCGATGGTCGGGGAGAAGATGGCGCGCCTGTACCACCGCGGACGCGCGCGCTGGACCGACGTGCGCGTGCACGAGTCGTTGCGCTGGGACGGACGCGCCGTCGCGTTCGACGCGCCGTTCCACCACCTGCACAACCCGACGTTGCCGCACAAGCAGCTCAAGGTGCTGCGTTACGCCGAGCTCAAGTGCCGCGACTGGCACGAGCGCGGCCGTCCGGCGCGCGTCTGGATGGCACCGCTCGTGTACCTGGCCGCATTCCTCAAGGACTGGCTGCTGCGGCTGGCGATCCTGGACGGCTGGCGCGGCTTCATCGTCGCGCACACCGCCGCGGCGTACGCGATGTACAAGCGGCTGCGCTACTACGAGATGCGCCGCAACCCCGCCTCGATCGAACAGGCGCGGGCTGTGCTGCTCAAGCACGGGCTGGACCGGTGATGGGCGCCACGCGCTTCCTGCTGTACGGGTCGGAGCGCTACGCGCTGGCGATCCTGCGTCCCGTGCAGGATGCGATCCGCGCGCGCGGCGGCGAGACCGCGTGGTTCTTCGACGGTCCCGGTGCGGCGGACCTGGTGGAAGGCGAGCGCGAGCTCGACGTCGCGGGCGTGCGTCGCTGGAACCCGCAGGCGGTGCTCACGCCCGGCAACCACCTGCCGCACTTCTTCCCCGGTGCGAAGGTCGAGGTCTTCCACGGGTTCGACGCGGGCAAGCCGCGGCACATCTACATCCGCGGGTTCTTCGACCTGTACTGCACCACCGGGCCGCGCGACACCGCGCAGTTCCAGGCGCTGGCCGACCGGCTGGGCCATTTCAGCGTGGCGGAGACCGGCTGGCCGAAGCTCGACCCGATGTTCGCGTCCGGCGCGCTCGCCGACGGGCCGCCGGCGGTGCGCGACGTGCCGGTGATCCTCTACCACTCGACGTTCTCGCCTTCGTGGAGTGCGGCCGAAACGCTGTACGAGGAAGTGAAGCGCCTGTCTTCGGACGGGCGCTGGAAGTGGATCGTCACCTTCCATCCGAAGATGTCGCCGGAGACCGTGGCGAAGTTCAAGGCGCTGCAGGGACCGCACCTGCGCTACGCGGAGGACGACAACATCCTCGACCTGTTCCCGCAGGTGGACATGATGTGCTCGGACACCTCGTCGGCGCTCAACGAGTTCCTGCTGACCGGCAAGCCGGTGGTGACGTTCCGGAACCGCCGCCCGGGCCCGCAGTTGATCGACATCGACGACGCCGCGCAGTTCGAGCCCGCCATCACCCGCGCGCTGGCGCGGCCGCCGGAGCTGATGCGGGCGATCCGCGACTACGGCGACGCGATCCATCCGTACCGCGACGGGCGCTCGAGCGAGCGCGTGCTCGAGGCGATCGACGCGTTCCTGGCCGGCGGCGGGCGCAACCGCAAGCCGAAGCCGATGAACCTTTGGCGCAAGCTCAAGCTGCGGCGGCGGATCGGCTACTGGGGCCCCGCGTAGGGGCTCACCACTTCAGCGGACGCCCGGCGAGCGTCGCGGACAGTTCGTCGTGGATCCGTCGTGCCAACGGTTCGGGCAGGAACCGGATCGCCAGCGGCTTGCCCAGCGCGTTCGCGCCCGCCGTATCGAAGACCAGGGTCGCGGTCCCGCAGCGGCGGTCGACGCCGTTTCGCGACAATTGCAGCACCTGCAGCTTGTCGACCTCGGCGAACCGCCAGTGGCGCGCCCACCAGCCACCGCGCACGGCGACCAGCGCCCCGTCGACCGACCACGCCAGGCGCCGGGCGTGCTGCCACGCCACGAAGGCCGACCACGGCAGCCAGGCCAGCACCAGCAACGCCCACGCACCGGCGCGCCAGCTCGCGGCCGCCGCGATGGCCACGGTCAGCACGGCTCCTGGCCACCAGATGCGCCACCAGTTCGATGCCGGCTGCGGTTGCCAGGCGAGCGACTGCCAGCGCGACGCGGGCAACAGGTGTTCGATGAGCGCGTCGCAGGCGGCGGGCGTCGCGATCGGCGCGAGTTCGCGCAGGGCGCGCTGCTGGTGCTGCTGCTCCTGCGACACGGCGGTGTCCACCGAGAGGCTGCGCCGCTTCAGCAGCCGGTGCAGCACGCCTTCCTCCAGCGTCCAGGCCTGGATGCGCCGGCGCGACGCGCTGGTGCGCCAGCGGTTGAGGAGTCCGCGCTCGACGGTCAGGCGCTTGCCCAGCTCGCGCAGCGCGAAGCCGTGGTACTGCAGCAGCGCCAGCAGCATGGACAGCAGGCGCAGCAGGAACATGGCGAACAGCAGCAGCGACGCGGCGGCCAGCGCGTACTCGGCCGGACCGAACTGCCGCCCCTCCGCCCAGCCGAACGCCGCTTCGCCCCAGCCCTCGAACAGCTCGCCGCGCAGGCCCGGCACCTGCCACATGCCGCCGAATGCGGCGGCCACGAGGATCATCCCGCGGTTGGACACCAGGCCCAGCCGCAACACCTCGCCGGTGTCCATCGCCAGCAGCGGCGTGGTGGCCGGCTCGACCATCGTTTCCGTGGCGACCGCGCCGCGATGGCGCACCAGCTGTTCGAGCGCCAGCGCATCTTCCAGCTTCAGCACGCGCATTTCGGCCTCGGGCTTGGCACCGCCGGCGGATTCCAGCCGTACCTCCGCCACGCCCACCAGCCGGTGCAGCAGCGACTGCTGAAGCGCGACGTTGTGGATGCGCGCGAACGGGATCACCCGGACGCTGCGCTCGAACAGGCCGCTGCGCACGACCAGCGCGTCGCCGGAGACGCCGTAGCGATAGGTGAAGTACTGCCAGACCGAGACCACGGCGAGTGCGCCGACGCCGACCAGCGGCCACAGCTCGCTGCCGTAGCCGTAGCCGTCGTCGCTGCCGCGCCCGAACACCACCAGCGCCAGCAGCGGCACGATGAACTGCCGCAGCTGCTGCAGCAGCTGCGG
>CAMPJU010000220.1 GCA_946886995.1 uncultured Lysobacteraceae bacterium | reverse complement strand
CAGGCCGAACACCAGGCGCTCGGCGCCGCCGGCCTGGACGAGGACGAGGACCTGTTCAGCCCGGTGCCGCGCGCCGCGCGCCGGCGCGCGATCTGGCTCGGCATCAACCTGGCGACCGCGTTCCTCGCCTCGTGGGTGATCGGGCGCTTCGAGGGCACGCTGGAGCGGATCGTCGCGCTGGCCGTGCTGATGCCGATCGTGGCCAGCATGGGCGGCGTGGCGGGCACGCAGACGCTGACGCTGATGGTGCGCGGCCTCGCGCTTGGCCAGGTCGGCACCGGCAACCTGCGCGCGCTGCTGAGCAAGGAAGTGCTGGTGGGAGCGCTGAACGGCGTGGCCTGGGCGTTCGTGGTCGGCGCGGTGTCGGCGCTGTGGTTCTCGGACCTTGCGCTGGGCCTGGTGATCGCCGGTGCGATGGCGATCAACCTGCTGGTGGCCGCACTGGCGGGCGTGCTGGTGCCGTTGTTTCTGCGGCGGATGAACGTGGATCCGGCGCTCGCAGGGGGTGTGGTGCTGACGACCGTCACCGACGTGGTGGGGTTCCTGAGCTTCCTGGGGCTGGCGACGCTCGTGCTGCTGCGCTGACCCGGATTCCGGCCTGCGGCCATTATCCGCGTTCAGTCGAGCAACGCCTCCAGCACCGCCATCCGCACCGCGACGCCGTTCGCGACCTGGCGCAGCACCAGCGACTGCGGCCCGTCGGCCACCGCGTCGTCGATCTCCACGCCCCGGTTCATCGGTCCCGGATGCAGCACGACGGCGCCCGGCGCAGCCCGGCGCAGCCGCTCCACGGTGAGCCCGTAGTCGCGGTGGTAGTCCTCCAGCGAAGCCACCAGGCCGTCGACCATCCGCTCCCGCTGCAGGCGCAGCATCATCACCGCGTCCACGCCGTCCAGCGCGGCGTCGAGGTCGTCGCCGACCACGCACCCGTCGAGCGTCGCGTCGTCCGGCAACAGCGACGCCGGCCCGCACACCCGGATCTCGCCCGCGCCGAGCGTGCGCAACGCGTGCAGGTCCGACCGCGCGACCCGCGAATGGCGCACGTCGCCGACGACCAGCACGCGCAGCTTGGCGAAGTCGGCGCCCTTCGCCTGCCGCAGGGTCAGCATGTCGAGCAGGCCCTGGGTCGGATGCGCGCTGCGTCCGTCGCCGGCGTTCACCAGGGCGGTGCCCGGCACCGCCGCCTCGGCGAGCGCCGCCACCGCGCCGTCCTCCCGATGGCGCACGACGAAACCGTGCACCCCCATGGCCTCCAGCGTGCGCAGCGTGTCGAACGCGGTCTCGCCCTTGCTGGTCGACGACGTCGACGCATCGAAGTTCAGCACGTCCGCACCGAGGCGCTGCGCGGCAAGCTGGAAACTGCTGCGTGTCCGCGTGGACGGTTCGAAGAACAGCGTGCAGACGGCGCGCCCCGCGAGCACCCCTCTCAGGGCGATGCCCCCGGCCGCCTCGTCCTGCCAGAGTTGCGCGCGATCGAGCAGCGCCTCCAGCGTCGCGCGCGGCAGCCCGTCGATCGTCAGCAGGTGGCGCAGGCGCCCGCCGGCATCGACCTGGACCACGCTCATGCGGGCAAGCCCGGCTGCGACGCACCCACGGGCAAGGCATCCTGCGGCGCGGCCAGCCAGCGCTCCACGATCACCGCCGCCGCGATGGCGTCCAGCGCCGCCGCGTCGCGCCGGCGCCGGCGTCCCTGGGCGCGGTCCGAGGCGAAGCGCTGCGCCGCCTCGATCGAGCTCGCGCGTTCATCCACCAGCACCACCGGCACGCCGTAGCGCGCGGCCAACTCGCGTGCGAATGCGTGCGCGCGTTGGCGGATCGGCTGGTCGCCGCCGTCCAGCGTCATCGGGTCGCCGACCACCAGGCCGTCCGGCCGCCATTCCTTGCGCAGGCGGTCGATCTCGGACCAGTCGGGACCGTTCGCGTGCACGTCGACCACCGCCAGCGCGCGCGCGCCGGTGCCGAAGGCACTCCCCACGGCCACGCCGATCCGGCGCATGCCGACATCGAAGCCCAGCACGGTGCCGTCGCGGCGGATGCCTGCGACGGGGCCGGGCTGGGCGGCATCCGGGTTCATGCGTGGCCGCTGTAATCCGCCATGTGCGCCAGGTCCACGCCCAGCCGCCCGGCCGAGGCCTGCCAGCGCATCGGCAGCGGAAGCGCGAACAGCAACTCCGCGTCCGCGGGCACGGTCAGCCAGCTGTTCTCCACCAGTTCCTGCTCCAGCTGACCCGCACCCCACCCTGCACAGCCCAGGGCGACGATCGCGTTGGCCGGCCCCTCGCCGCGCGCGATCGCCTCGAGGACGTCGCGCGAGGTGGTGACCGACAGGTCGTCGGTGATCGACAGGGTCGAATCCCAGCCGGACTCCCCGTCGTGCAGCACGAAGCCACGCTCCGGGTGCACCGGCCCGCCCGCCAGGACCGGTTGCGCGAGCAGGCTGTGGTCGTCGCACGCGATGCCCATCTGGCGGAGCACTTCGCCGAGGGTGTACTCGGAGGGGCGATTGACCATCACCCCCATCGCACCTTCGGCATCGTGCTGGCAGACCAGGGTCACGCTCCGCGCGAACTGCGGGTCGCCGAGCGCCGGCAGCGCCACCAGCAGCTGGTTGGCCAGCGAATCGCGGTTGTCGGCGGCGTTGTGCGTTTCCACGGCGGCATTCTAGCCTGCGCCCCGGTGCAGGTCGGGTGGCCGCCGCGCGCGGTAGGATCGACACCCCGACCGCACCGGCCCCGAGCCGCAGGACCCGCCATGAGCCTTTCGCCTTCCCTGGATCGCCGCTCGCCGGCCCGCCTGGCCGCATCGTTGCTGGCGCTGTCGATGCTAGCCGCCTGCGAGCGCGCCCCGGAGCCCGCATCCACCGCGCAACCCGCTGCCGACGAGGCACCTGCCACCTACGCCGAACAACACGCCGGCGACTACGCGGTGGTGCCGCTGACCGCCGACCTGTCGGCCTTCGACGCGGATGGCAAGCGCATGATCGCGCGGCTGGTCGAGGCCTCCCAGGTGATGGACGACCTGTTCTGGCAGCAGTCGTGGTCCGGCGACCGCGAGGCGTTGCTGGCGCGCGCGCCGGACGACGCGACGCGCGAGCTGGTCCGGATCAACTTCGGCCCGTGGGACCGGCTCAATGCCGACACGCCGCTGCTCGAGGACATCGGCCCGCGGCCGCCGGGCGGGATGTTCTATCCGGCCGACATCACCAGGGCGCAGTTCGAAGCCGCCGACCTCGCCGACAAGGCATCCTGGTAC
>CAMPJU010000219.1 GCA_946886995.1 uncultured Lysobacteraceae bacterium | reverse complement strand
TGGGCCTGGGCCTGGTGGCGTTCCGCGACCCGCACGGGATCCGGCCGCTGGTGCTCGGCCGCCGCAGGACCGAAGCGGGCGACGAGTATGCGGTCGCGTCCGAGTCGGTCGCGCTGGACATCCTGGGCTTCGAGCGGATGCGCGACCTCGCGCCGGGCGAGGGCGTGGTGGTCACCGCGCGCGGCGAGCTGCACACGAAGCAGTGCGTGCCGGCGCAGTCGCACACGCCGTGCATCTTCGAGTACGTCTACTTCGCCCGGCCCGACTCGATGATGGACGACATCTCGGTGCACAAGGCGCGGATGCGCATGGGCGTGAAGCTCGGCGAGAAGATCCTGCGCGAGCGGCCCGACCACGACATCGACGTGGTGATCCCGATCCCCGACACCTCCCGCGACGCCGCGCTGGAGATCGCCAACGTGCTGGGCGTGAAGTACCGCGAGGGCTTCATCAAGAACCGCTACGTCGGCCGCACCTTCATCATGCCGGGGCAGGGCGAGCGGGCGAAGTCGGTCAAGCGCAAGCTCAACCCGATCCCGCTCGAGTTCAAGGGGCGCGTCGTGCTGCTCGTGGACGACTCGATCGTGCGCGGCACGACCTCCAAGCAGATCGTGCAGATGGCGCGGGACGCCGGTGCGCGCAAAGTCTACTTCGCGTCGGCGGCGCCGCCCGTGCGCCACGCGAACATCTACGGCATCGACATGCCGGCGGTCGAGGAACTCGTCGCGCACGACCGCACCGAGCAGGAGGTCGAGCAGCTGCTGGGCGTCGACTGGCTGGTGTACCAGGACCTCGCGGACCTGCAGGACGCGGTCGCCGGGCCCAAGTTCCCGGGGCGCACGTTCGACAGTTCCTGCTTCAACGGCGACTACGTGACCGGCACCGAGGCGGGCTACTTCGAGCGCCTGCGCCAGCTGCGCTCGGACGACGCGAAGAAGAGCCGCCGCGCTTCGTGACCGACGTCATTCCCGCGAAGGCGGGAATCCAGGCGGGCGCGTCGCTGTTCAATTGCGCGCGTGCTTGCCTCGACGCCGCGAGCATCGACGACAAGCTCGCGCGCACGTTCGCATCGGCCGAAGCCTTCGCACGTGGCGGACTGTCGACGCCCGCCGACGCGCCGCCACCCGGACCCATCGCCATGCCCGGCCGCCCCGCGCAGCCGCGGCTGGTCCATCCGCGCGACCTCCCACGCCGGGGCTTCGGTACCGACGCGGGCCGCGCGGCCTTCGTCCACGCGGTCGCACACATCGAGTTCAACGCGATCGACCTGGCCTGGGACGCGGTGTACCGGTTCCGCGGGATGCCAGGCGACTACTACGCGGACTGGGTCGGCGTGGCCGCGGACGAGGCGCGGCATTTCGCGATGCTGCGCGCGCGGCTGCGCGAGCTGGGCCACGACTACGGCGACTTCGACGCGCACAACGGGCTGTGGGAGATGGCGGAGAAGACCGCCGGCGACGGCCTGGCGCGGATGGCGCTGGTGCCGCGCGTGCTGGAGGCGCGCGGCCTGGACGTGACGCCGGGGATGATCGTGAAGCTGCGCCAGCTCGGCGACGACGCGACCGCCGGCATCCTCGAGGTGATCCTGCGCGAGGAGGTCGCGCACGTCGCCGCGGGATCGCGCTGGTTCCGCTGGCATTGCGGGCGTCGCGGCGTCGAGCCGCATGCCACCTTCCGTGCGCTGCTGCGCGAACATGCGCGCGACGTGCTGCACGGTCCGTTCAACCTCGAGGCACGCGCCGCCGCCGGCTTCGACGCGGACGAACTGTCGACGCTGCTAGAGGGTTGAGAGCGCCAGCCCGGACGCGTCGGCGCGCAGGACCGAACCCTGCTCGTGCCAGTCGCCCAGCACGATGCGCTGGCAGGCGCGGCCGTCCACCGTGAGGTCGTGCACGGCGGGGCGATGGGTGTGCCCGTGCACCAGCGTGTCGATGCCGAAGCGGCGGAACGACTCCTCGACCGTCGCCGGCGCCACGTCGGTGATGGCCTCCATGGCGCCGGCCTCGCGCAGCCCGGCCTGGTGCTCGCGGCTGGCGGCGCGGGCCTGCCCGGCGAAAGCCTGGCGCGCGGCCAGCGGCTGCGACAGGAATTGCGCCATCCAGCGCGGGTCGCGCGACTGGGCGCGGAACTGCTGGTAGGCGACGTCGTCGGTGCACTGGGTGTCGCCGTGCATCAGCAGGACGGGACGGCCATGCAGCATCACCACCGACGGGTCGTGCAGCAGCGTCATCCCGGCGCGGTCGGCGTAGCCGGGGCCGACCAGGAAGTCGCGGTTGCCGTGCATGAAGAAGACCGGCACGCCCGCGCCGGACAACGCCCGCAACTTCGACGCCACGAAGGCGCCGGTTCCGGACGGGTCGTCGTCGCCCACCCAGGCCTCGAACAGGTCGCCCAGGATGTACAGCGCATCGGCGCCGCGGGCCTCGCCGTCGATGAAACGGCCGAAGAGGTCGGTCACCTCCGGCCGCGCGTCGTCCAGGTGCAGGTCGGAGATGAAGAGCGTCGCCATGGCGCCATTGTAGGAGGGTTAAAATTCGTCCATGACCTGTCGCACGCGTTTTGCCCCCAGTCCCACCGGCTACCTGCACATCGGCGGTGCCCGCACGGCCCTCTACTGCTGGCTCGAGGCCCGCCGTCGCGGTGGCCAGTTCATCCTGCGGATCGAGGACACCGACCGCGAGCGCAGCACCCAGGCCGCGATCGACGCGATCCTGCAGGCGATGGATTGGCTGGGCCTGGACTACGACGAGGGTCCGGTCTACCAGACCCACCGCCTCGACCGGTACCGCGAGGTCGCCGAGCAGCTCGTGGCGTCCGGCCATGCGTACTACGCCTACGAAAGCCGCGAGGAACTCGACGCGATGCGCGAGGCGGCGATGGCCGCCGGCCAGAAGCCGCGCTACAGCGGGGCATACCGCGACCGCGCCGAACCGCGGCGCGAGGACCCCAACCGCGTCATCCGCTTCCGCAACCCGGACGACGGCGTCGTGGCCTGGGACGACAAGGTCAAGGGCCGCATCGAGATCGCCAACGCGGAGCTCGACGACCTGGTGATCTTCCGCCCGGACGGCTACGCCACGTACAACTTCGCCGTGGTGGTCGACGACATCGACATGCGCATCACCGACGTGGTGCGCGGCGACGACCACGTCAACAACACGCCGCGGCAGATCAACATCTACAAGGCACTGGGCGCGCCGGTGCCGGCGTTCGCGCACCTGCCGATGATCCTGGACGAGCAGGGCGCCAAGCTGTCCAAGCGCAC
>CAMPJU010000218.1 GCA_946886995.1 uncultured Lysobacteraceae bacterium | reverse complement strand
GTCGGCGAGACCGTCCGGCTCTACGTCGGCAACGGCGGCCCGAACCTGGTGTCGAGCTTCCACGTGATCGGCGAGATCTTCGACAAGGTCTGGTTCGAGGGCGGCACGCGCTTCCAGGAGAACGTGCAGACCACGCTGATCCCGTCGGGTGGCGCGGCGATCATGGACTTCCACCTGGAAGTGCCGGGCAGCTACGTGCTCGTCGACCACTCGATCTTCCGCGCCTTCAACAAGGGCGCGCTGGCGATCCTCCAGGCCAGTGGCGCGGAGGACAAGGAGATCTACTCCGGCAAGGAGGTCGACTACGTCTACCTGGGCGACCGGGCGCAGCCGAACATGCAGGCGGTCACCGAGGCGGCGGAGTCGGCGGAGGCCGGCGAACTGACCCTCGAGCAACAGGTGGATGCCGGGCGGGCGCTGTTCGCGGGCACCTGCTCGACCTGCCACGGCACCGAGGGCCAGGGCATGCCCGGCGTGTTCCCGCCACTGGCGGCCTCCGACTACATCGCGGCGGACCCCGGGCGCGTGCCGACCGTGATCCTGCACGGCCTGGTCGGCCCGGTCACCGTCAACGGGACGGACTACAACTCCAACATGCCGCCGATGAGCCAGCTCACCGACGACGAGGTGGCCAACATCTCCACCTACGTGCTCAACAGCTGGGGGAATCCGGGCGGCCAGGTGACCAAGGCCGAGGCAGCGGCCATCCGCCAGCAGAAGCCGGCCAACGCGTCCGAGGGCCACTGACGGATGCGCGGCGCCTGCGCCGTCCTGCTGCTCGCCCTGCCCATCGCCGGACTGGTTGCCGGGGATGGGCCGTCGCGGTATGCGGGGCTGCCGGGCGGGCGGTTCGAGTCCACGCTCGACTACGAGGACGTCGGGGACGGTGTCCAGGTCGCGCCGTTCGCGCTGATGCGCAAGCCGGTCACCAACGGTGAGTTCCTCGCCTTCGTTCGGCGCAACCCGGAATGGCGGCGCGGCAACGCGCCAACGGTGCTGGCCGAGCAGCGCTACCTGCAGCACTGGGCTTCGCCCACCGAACTCGGCCCGGACGCACTGTCCGGGCAACCCGTCACGTGGGTCAGCTGGTTCGCCGCCAACGCCTATTGCGAATCGATCGGCGCACGGTTGCCCACCTGGACGGAGTGGGAGTACGCCGCCGCGGCGGACGAGTTGCGCGTCGATGCCCGCGACGATCCAGCGTGGCGCGAGCGCATCCTGGCCTGGTATTCGCGGCCGTCCACCGAAGCCCTGCCGCGGGCAGGACTGCAGGCGGCCAACGTGCATGGCGTCCACGACCTGCATGGCCTGGTCTGGGAATGGACCGAGGACTACTCGTCGTTGCTGGTGGAGGCCGACAACCGCACCCAGGGCGATCCCGACAACACACGGTTCTGCGGCGCCGGCGCGATCTCGATGGACGACCGCGACAACTATGCCGTGCTGATGCGCGTGGCGATGCTGTCCTCGCTGGACGGCGTGGACGCGACCGCGAACCTCGGCTTCCGCTGCGCGAGGAGTGCGCGATGACTCGAGTCACCAGGCCCACGCTTTCGACCCGCTTGTGCTCGCTGCTCGCGGGCGTGCTGCTCGTGGCGGCCGCGACAGGCGCCGTCGCCGGCGACACCCTGCCCGGCGACTCGGTCTACCAGCTCGAACTGCCGCTGACCGACCAGGACGGTGCCACGCGCGACTGGGAAACCCTGCGCGGCAAGCCCCGGCTGGTGTCGATGTTCTACACGTCCTGCCAGTACATCTGTCCGCTGATCGTGGATTCGGGCAAAGCAGTCGAACGTGCGTTGACGCCAGCGCAGCGCGACCGCCTCGGGATCGTGCTGATCAGCATGGATCCCGCGCGAGACGATCCGGCGGCGCTTGCGAGGGTCGTCGCGCGGCGCGGGCTGGACACCCGGCGCTGGCTGCTTGCCTCGCCCCCGGAGGGCGACGTGCGCGCCGCGGCGGGCGTGCTCGGCATCCGCTACCGCGAGCTGGCCGATGGCGAGTTCAACCACACCAGCGAACTGGTGTTGCTGGATGCCGAAGGCAGGATCGTCGCGCGGACCGACCAGGTCGGGACGCGGCCGGACCCACGATTCCTCGCCGCGACGCGGGCTTTGCTCGCCGATTGAATGTCACCGGCGGCGTGCGCGGGCCGCACTACAATGCCGCGATGCCCGTCCCGCCCACCTCCCGGCCGTTCCCCAACTGGAAGATTCCCGCCGGCCGTGCGCTCGAGGCGGCGCTCGCCCGCGCGCTGGCGCTGGACCCGGAGACCCGGGAGGCGCTGTCCCGGCTGGATGGCCGCCGGGTGGCGCTGCGCGTCGACCAGCCGCCCCTGGCGCTGCAGCTGACGGTCGATGGCGAGCGGTTGCGGGTCGGCCCCGTCGACGGCGAAACGGCGCCCGACCTGGATGTCCGGGGCACGCTGGCCGGGCTGGTCTCGCAATTGCCGATGTTCCGCCGTGACGACGATGGTCCCCCGGTCGGCCGGATGCGCATCGAGGGCGATGCCGACCTGGCCCGGCGCCTGCAGCGCTTGGCCGAGCGGTTCGATCCGGACTGGCAGGCGCCGTTCGTGGCGGTGTTCGGCGAGGTCATCGGCGTGCAGGTCGCCAGGGGATTCGCCGGTGCGCTGCGCCAGGCACGGGACGGCGCGCGCGACCTGGCCGGCATGACCGCGGAATACCTGACCGAGGAGTCGCGGGACGTGGTCGCGCGGGAGGAACTGGCGGCCTTCCACGACGACGTCGACGCGCTGCGCGACGACGTCGAGCGGCTGGCCGCGCGCATCGCGCGCCTGCCCCGGGGAGGCGCGGCATGACGCCGGTGCTGCGCGCGTGGCGGATCGGCCGCGTGCTGCTGAGGTACCGGCTCGACGAGTTCCTGGACGACACGCCGGCGCAGCGCTGGTTGCGGCTGGCGCGCCCGTTCGTGCCGCGCGCATCGCGCGAGGTCGCGGCGCAGCCACGTGGCGTCCGCTTGCGGCTGGCATTGCAGGAGCTCGGCCCGATCTTCGTGAAGTTCGGCCAGGTGCTGTCCACGCGCCGCGACCTGCTGCCACCCGACGTGGCCGACGAACTGTCGCTGTTGCAGGACCAGGTGGCGCCGTTCGAGGGCGCGCTTGCGCGGGGGATCGTCGAGGAGGCACTGGGACGCCCCGTGGGCGAGGCGTTCGCGAACTTCGAGACTGAGCCACTCGCGTCGGCTTCCATCGCCCAGGTCCATGCGGCAATGCTGCCTGCCGCGGCCGGCGCGCCCCCGCGCGAAG
>CAMPJU010000217.1 GCA_946886995.1 uncultured Lysobacteraceae bacterium | reverse complement strand
TCAGCGAGCGCGCCGGCGTCTGGGCCGAGCCGGGCATGGTCGAGCAGGCGGCCGAGGAATTCGCGGACACCGAGCAGATGATGCAGGTCGCCGAGCGGCTGTACGGCCCGTACCGCTGGGAGCGTTACGACATCCTGGTGCTGCCGCCGTCGTTCCCGTACGGCGGCATGGAGAACCCCCGTCTGACCTTCGCGACGCCGACCGTGATCGTGGGCGACAAGTCGCTCGTCGCCCTGATCGCGCACGAGCTGGCGCACAGCTGGTCCGGCAACCTGGTCACGTTCGCGACCGCGAACGATGCTTGGCTCAACGAAGGGTTCACCTCGTATGTCGAGAACCGCATCGTCGAGGAGCTGTACGGCAAGGAACGCGCCGACATGGAGAACGTCATCGCGCGCAACGAACTGCGCGACGAGTACACCGACGAGAACACCGCGCTGCAGCGGCTCGCGGTGCGCCCGGGGGACCTGGACGACCCGGACAACAACCTGACCGGCACCGTCTACACCAAGGGCGCCTGGATGCTGCAGTGGCTCGAGCAGCAGTACGGCCGCGAGACGTTCGACGCCTTCCTGCGCCAGTACTTCGACCACTTCGCGTTCGAACCGATCACCACCGAGATGTTCCTGGCGTACGCGAAGGAGCACCTGCTGGCGGCCAATCCCGGCAAGGTGACCGAGGCGGAGCTGGAGGCCTGGATCTACGAGCCGGGCATCCCCGACACCGCGCCGGCCACCGACTCGGCCCGCTTCGACGCGGTCGACGCCGCGCGTGCGGCATGGCTCGACGGCGGTGCGCTCCCGGACGCCGCCACCACCGAAGCGTGGACCACGCAGGAATGGGTGCACTTCATCGAGGGCATGCCGGAGACGCTGGAGACCGCACAGCTGGCCGCGCTCGATGCCGCCTATGGCTTCACCGGTACTTCGAATGGCGAGATCGCCCAGCGCTGGTACCCGCTCGCGGTGCGCAGCGGCTACGACGTCGCCAATGACGAGATCGCCGGGTTCCTGCAGACCATCGGTCGCCGCAAGCTGATCATGCCGACCTACGAGGCGCTGGTGCAGACGCCGGAAGGCCTGGCACTGGCGAAGCAGGTGTTCGAGCAGGCGCGCCCGGGCTACCACCCGATCACCACCGGTTCGGTGGAGAGCACGATCGAGGACGCCGAAGCGCAATGACCCGGCACCTCGTCCTGCTCCTGTGCATCGTCCTGGCCGCTTGCGAGGGCCAGGATCCGCAGGCGAACGCGGCCGCGCAGGCCGCGGCGCGCGAACAGGCCGCCGAGGAGGCCGCGCGCGGCTTCGATGCCGCCGTTTCCGCGGAGGAGTGGGAACTGGCCCGCGCACATGGTGACGTGCTGCTGGCAGACTTCCCGGGTACGGCCGCCGCCGAGCGGGTCGCGCCGCAGCACGCAGAGATCGTCGCCAGGGCCGACGCCGCCAGCACCGCGCGCCGGCTCGAATCGCTCTGGAGCTACCAGTCGCTGCCGGTCGACGGCGGGGAACAGCGTTCGGCCAGCATCCGCGCGCGCGACGACATCGACGTGGACGGCAGCGGCCCTGGGCCGGTCCAGCTGATCTTCCGCGACCATCCCGACTGGGGGCGCAGCAGCTACCTGGTGCTGAAGGCGGGCGACTTCGACTGCCGGGGCGGATGCGACGTGCAGGTCGCCGTGGACGACGCGGCACCGCGTGCGATGGACGCCTCGCGCCCGGATACCGACGAGGCGATCGCCATGTTCATCGAGGACGAGGCTGCGCTCTGGGCATTGTCGCGGGAGGCGGACGTCATCGCGATCGAGTTCCCGGTGGTGGCCGGCGGCACCCGTACCGCGGTGTTCGAGGTCGGCGGACTGCAGGGCGGACGGATGCCTGACTGGGACTGAACGATCCGACGAACGTCACACAATGCTTAAGCGCCGGGGCGTAGGCTCGGAGCCACTCGAAGGAGGCGAACGAGGAGGCCGACATGCTTGCGCCACGCTTGCACAACTTCCTGGACGAGCGCCACGCGTCCTACCAGACGGTCACCCATGACCGCACCGTCACCGCCCAGCAGACGGCTTCCGCCGCGCACATCGGGCAACGGCACTTCGCCAAGACCGTGATGCTGCTGGTGGAAGGCGAGCTAGCAATGCTGGTGATGCCCTCGCCGTTCCGCGTCGACCTGTCGCGGCTGTCGCGCGCACTCGGCGGTCGCGAGGTGGAGCTCGCGCACGAGATCGACTTCAAGATGGCGTTCCCCGATTGCGAGCTGGGCGCGATGCCGCCGTTCGGCAATCTCTATGGCATGCCCGTGTACGTCGATGCGCGCCTGGCGGGACAGGACGACATCGCGTTCAACGCCGGCTCGCACACCGACGTGGTGCGGATGCCTTACCCGGAATTCGAGCAGCTGGTGCGGCCGCGGCTGTTGTACCTCGCCGAACTGATGTAGTCGTTACAACGCGTAGCCGAACTGCTGCTTGAACTGCAGCGCGAACTCGTCGTAGTCGAAGCGCTGGTTCTGGGTGCCGGGATGCTCGACCTTCAGCGCGCCCATCAGCGAGGCCATGCGTCCGCAGGTGGGCAGGTCGTCGCCGCGCATCAACCCGAAGATCAGGCCCGCGCGATACGCATCGCCGCAACCGGTCGGATCGGTGATGCGTCGCTCGTGCGCCGGGGGAATCTGCAGCACGTCGCCGGCGTGGTGGATGTGCGACCCGCGCGGACCCTGGGTGGCGATGTAGGCCTTCACTTTCCCGGCGATCGTCTTCTCGTCCCAGCCGGTGCGCTCCTGCAGCAGGTTCGACTCGTAGTCGTTGACGGTGACGTAGTCGGCCAGTTCGATGAAGTTGCGCAGCTCCTCGCCGTTGAACAGCGGCATGGCCTGGCCGGGGTCGAAGATGAAGGGGATCCCCAGTTCGTGGAACTCGGCGGCGTTCTGCAGCATCGCCTCGCGGCCGTCCGGACTGACGATGCCGAACTCGATGCCCGGCACGTCGCGCACGTGGTTCTCGTAGCTGCGCATCATCGCGCCCGGGTGGAAGGCCGTGATCTGGTTGTTGTCCAGGTCGGTGGTGATGAAGGCCTGCGGGGTGAACAGTTCGTCGATCACCTTGACCTGGTCGAGCCGGATCTCCTGCTCCTCGAACCATTCGCGGTACGGCCCGAAGTCCTGGCCGACGGTCGCCATCGGCACCGGCTCGCCGCCCAGCAGCTTGAGGTTGTAGGCGATGTTGCCGGCGCAGCCGCCGAATTCGCGGCGCATCCGCGGCACCAGGAACGA
>CAMPJU010000216.1 GCA_946886995.1 uncultured Lysobacteraceae bacterium | reverse complement strand
GCCGGCACCGCGCATTCGCGCCAGCTGGCGCCGTGGTCGGTGGAACGCTGCAGCTTGCAGCCGAAATGGCCCAGGTCCAGCGCGACGTACCAGCTGCCGTCGCGCGGGTCGGCCATCGCCAGGTTGACGTTGTCGCCGAGGAAGGCGGTGCGCGCGATGCGCCAGTCCTGCCCTTCACGCTCCAGCACGAACAATCCCTTTCGGGTCGAGACGAGCAGCATGTCGGCCTCCCGTGCGTCAGCCACCTGACAGCGCCTGGATCACGTGCACCTCCGCATCGGCATCCAGCGGCTGCGCCAGGTTCCGCTTGTCGCGCAGCGACCGGCCGTCCACGAAGACGGCGACGTGGTGGCGAACCGCGCCGTGTTCGTCCAGCACGTAGCCGCGCAGCGTCGGAAACCGGTCGAACACAGCGTCGAGCGCCGACCGAACGTCGCCGGCGTCGACATCCAGGGCCACCTCGCGCTGGTCCGCGGCCTGTTGCGGCGGCAGCCAGCGCGATAGTGCGGATGCGAGTACCACCTTGGCCATGGCGATCATCCGAGCCGGTCCGGTGCCGAGGATACGCCCGGTCCGGCGTCCCTGCCCTATGCCCTGCACAGCGACCAGAACGGGATGTCACGGCGATGCCGGAACCCAAGGCGTCGATACAGCTGCAGCGCCCGCGCGTTCTCGTGGCTGACGTGCAGGAACGGCAGCTTGCCGGCCGCCAGCAGCTCGTTGGCGAGCATCGCCGTCAGGCGCCGGGCAAGGCCCCGGCCGGTGAAGTCCGGATGGGTACAGATCGCACTGAGCTCCCGGGCGTCGTGCGTGCCCAGGCGCTCGCCGATCATCGCGGCAAGGCGGCCGTCCAGGTAGATGCCGAAATAGCGGCCGAGATCCATGGTCCGCGGGCGGAAATAATGCGGGTAGACAAGCGCCGTCAGCGCGAGCACGTCCGCGCGGTGACGGTCATCGAGCCGGATGATCTCCGGCCCGTCGACGATCTCAGGTTCGCGCTCGCACACCATCTGCGCAAGCGGCCGGAAGACATCGAGCGTCCAGTCAGTCCCCACATCCGGCGCCTGGCCGAGGAACAGGACCGTGTCGCCCTCCGGCACCAGCCGTGCCAGGTCGGCATCGACGTCGACGCCCGGCGCGGCGACGCCTATGAACGGCGCGAAATCCGCCGGATACCGGGCCACGTCTCCGGACCGGATCGCCAGGCCTGCATGGAGCGTGTCCAGCGCGGACCGGAACGGAGTGTCGAGGCCGCGTTCGTCCATGAAGGAAATCCTAATCCCTCCCTGTGCCTTCTCGCGGCGCTTACGAATCCGGGTCGATAGTGGCCCCACCCCACGGAGAACGACCATGGCCAAGGCCAACCCGACCATCCCCGGCGCTCCCTCGAGCGAAGAACGCCTCCACGACCCGGTGGCGCTGCCGGACACCCGTCCCACTCCCAAGGATCCACGCGCGGTGTCCGCGATCGACAACCTGGGCGTCGACGGACCGGGCGACCTGCTGGACATCGACCTCGACGACCAGCCCGCCGACGACGGCTGGGGCCGCAGTTTCGGCGACGACGTGCGCAGCGACAGCTACGACGACGAGCGGCACGAGCGTCGCTAGGGGACGCAGGCCCCGGCGTTTGCACTTGCGACCGAAACGGCGCAGGGTGCAATTGACCGCGGCATGCCCGCGATCTTTCCGGCGGTGGCACCCCCCCGGATAACGCGAGCCCGGCGCCTATGTGCGTTGCCGTACATACCTCCCTGAACGCGCGACCCAGAATGCCGGGATCGACAGGGATGGCGCCAGCAAATGACCAAATCTCCGGCATGGAGATCCAGCAACCGGCTGCTGGACCAGTTGCCCGATGACGTCTGCGAACGCATCGGCCCGCACCTGCAACGCGCGTCGCTTCCCGTCGGCAAGGTGCTCTACGAATCGGCGACCCAGCAGACCCACATGTACTTCCCACGCAGCGGTGTCGTGTCGCTGCTCTACGTGATGGACGACGGCGCCACCGGCGAGATCGCGATGGTCGGCAACGAAGGCGCCGTGGGCATCGCGGTGCTGGTGGACAGCATGGCCACGCCGACCCGGGCCGAGGTCCAGATCGCCGGCGAAGCATGGATGCTGAAGTCCGACGTCATCGATAGCGAGTTCAAGCGCGGCGGTGCGTTCCAGCTGATGCTGCTGCGTTACACCCAACTGCTGCTGAGCCAGATGGCGCAGGCCGTCATCTGCAACCGCCACCACTCCGTCGAGAAACAGCTGTGCCGCTGGCTCCTGCTTGCCTTCGACCGGGCGAACACCACGGAACTGCAGCTCACCCAGGAGGCGATCTCCAACGTCCTCGGCGTGCGCCGCGAGGCGGTGTCGGAGGCCGCCAGCCGGCTCCAGGAGGCGAAGCTCATCAGCTACAGCCGCGGGAACATCCAGGTGTGCGACCGGCCCGGACTCGAGGCCCGCAGCTGCCCCTGCTACCAGGCCGTCCGGGATGAACAGGCGCGGATGATGAAGGGGCTGCGCGACCTGTAGGCAACCGCCCGCGAATGTGCGGTACCGAACAGAAATCACCACGTCCCGGACCTAGCATTTCCGGACGCGGGAGGGGAAGCGGAGGAAGAACCAGCATGGACGTCGCGCTGTACCGTGGCCGTGGGTCGGAAATCGTCCTGGTCCATGCGAGCATGCGTCCCCCCCGCATCGCGCAACACCGCCACGGGCCATTGCGCTACCTGGAAACCGTCCGGGTCGACGGCCGGGTGCTCGGCGCCTCGTGGCCATCGTTCGCGGACCAGATCGACCGCCAGTCATACGCGGTGTTTGACGACGGCGATGGCCTGGGACTGCTGCAGAAGTCCACGACCGGCGAACAGTCTCCCGCGAGCCCGGCGGCCTGAGCCCGTCCTACTCGTAACGCAGCGCGTCGATCGGATCGAGCCCGGCGGCCTTGGACGCCGGCATGATGCCGAACACCACGCCGACCATGGCCGAGAACCCCGCTGCCGCCAGCACTACCCACAGCGGCACCTGCGCGGGCGGGAACCCGGGGATCAACGCCGCGATGCCGGAGCCCGCGAGGAACCCGAGCACGATGCCGGTCACGCCGCCTAGCAGTGCGAGCAACCCGGCTTCCAGCAGGAACTGCACCAGGATGTCGCTGCGCGTCGCGCCAAGCGCCTTGAGGATGCCGATCTCGCGCGTCCGCTCGGTCACCGACACCAGCATGATGTTCATGATGCCGATGCCGCCGACCAGCAGCGAGATGCCGACGATGCCGCCC
>CAMPJU010000215.1 GCA_946886995.1 uncultured Lysobacteraceae bacterium | reverse complement strand
GTCGGTCATGGGGCGTAGTCCACCACGTAAGGGGCATGGTCGGAGAGGCGCGGCTCGGGATGGATCGAGCAGCCGCGCAGGCGGTCGCGCAGGGAGGGGGTGGCGAACTGGTAGTCGATGCGCCAGCCGACGTTCTTGGCGCGCGCGGCGCCGCGCTGGCTCCACCAGGTGTACTCGACGTCGTCCGGGCGCAGCGCGCGGAAGGTGTCGACCCAGCCGCCCTCGTCGCCGCAGAGCGCATTGAGCCAGTCGCGCTCGGGCGGCAGGCAGCCCGAATTCTTCTGGTTGCCCTTCCAGTTCCTGATGTCGAGCGGTCCCCGGACGATGTTCCAGTCGCCGCACAGCACGTAGTCGCGCCCGCTGCGCAGCCACTCGTCCAGGATCGGCCGCAGCCAGTCCATCACCTGGAACTTGAAGCCCTGGCGCAGCTCGCCCGAGGACCCGGACGGGATGTAGAACGACACCACGCTGAGGTTGCCCCAGCGCGCCTCGAGATAGCGGCCCTCTTCGTCGAAGGCCGCCCAGCCGAGTGCCGTGCGCACCTCGTCGGGCTCCCGCCGGCTGTAGATGGCCACGCCGCTGTAACCCTTCTTCGTCGTGGCGTCGCGGAACCAGGCCCCGTAGCCGTCCGGCATGAACGCGGGTTCGCGCAGCTGGTGTTCCTGGGCCTTGGTCTCCTGCAGGCACAGCACGTCGGCGTCCTGGCCGGCGAACCAATCGAAGAAGCCCTTGCTGGTGGCCGACCGCAGGCCGTTGGCGTTGAAGGAGACGATGCGCATGGCGGCCAGCGTAACGCAGCCTACAATCCCCGCGATGGCCATTTCGACCCCGGACCACCGCACCCGCTTCCTGCGCCTGGCACTCGATGCCCGGGCCCTGCGCTTCGGCGAGTTCACCCTGAAGTCCGGGCGCACGAGCCCGTACTTCTTCAATGCCGGTCGGTTCGACTCCGGCGCGGCGCTGGCCACGCTGGCCGGGTGCTACGCGGACGCGCTGGAGGCCGCGGGGGTCGAGTTCGACCTGCTGTTCGGCCCCGCGTACAAGGGCATCCCGCTGGCGACCGCGCTGGCCTGCGAATTCGCCCGCCGCGGGCGGGACGTGCCCGTGGCCTACAACCGCAAGGAAGCCAAGGCGCATGGCGAAGGGGGCACGCTGGTAGGCGCGCCATTGACCGGGCGTCGCGTGCTGGTCGTCGACGACGTGATCACCGCCGGGACGGCGGTACGCGAGGCCCTGGCGCTGATCCGCGGCGAGGGCGGCACCCCGGTGGCGATCGCGGTCGCGCTCGACCGGCAGGAAGCGCTGGACCCGGCGGAGTCGCGGCGCTCGGCCGCGCTGGCCGTGGCCGCCGAACACGACCTGGCGGTGGTCCCGGTCGCCACGTTGGCGGACCTGCTTGCGTTTACCGGCGAAACCGCCGAACTTCGCATCCATCGTGCCGCGCTGGATGCGTATCGCGAGGCCTGGGGGTCCATGACATGAAGAAATTCACTGCAGCCACGTCCGCCATTGCCGCGCTGGTAGTCGCGGGCGCCGTGCACGCCGCGCCGCAGGGCAAGAAGCTGTATTGCTGGGAAGAGGGCGGCCGCACGATCTGCGGCGACGCGCTGCCGGCCGACGCCGCGGACAATGCGCGGACCGAGTTCAGCGCGAAGACCGGCCGCCAGGTCGGGGAGGTCGCGCGCGCGCTGACCGAGGAGGAACGCGCCGCGCTGGACGCCGAACGCGAACGCGCGGCACTGGACGCGAAGGAAGAGGCTGACCGCGCCCGGCGCGAGCTGGCGATGGTGGAGTCCTACGCGACCGAGGACGAACTGCGGCGCGCCTTCCGGAACCGGACCACGCTCATGGACGACAAGGTGCAGGCGTCCCGGATCGCGATCGACAACCTGCGCCAGGGGCTGGTCACCCGGCTCCGTGCCGCCAGCGAGCTGGAACTGTCCGGGAAGCCGGTGGGGGCGGACCTCGCCACCGCGATCGCGACCCAGCACGAGACCCTGCGCGGGCAACGCGACCTGCTGGCGAGGCAGCAGCGCGAACGCGCCGCGCTCGACCTGGAACTGGCGTCGGCCGTGGAGCGCTATCGCGAACTGACTGGCGTCGAGACCACCGGCGCGTCAGAAGGCTAGCGGCAGCTCCGGATCGAGCGCCAGCAACTGCTGGCGGAACGTGCCCTGGATGCGCGCGAGCGCTTCGGCATCGTCGGCATCGAACCGCAGCACCAGCACCGGCGTCGTGTTGGACGCCCGCACCAGTCCCCAGCCGTCCGGCCAGTCCACGCGCAGCCCGTCGATCGTGGACAACCGGGCACCCTCGAAGCGCGCCGCCTCGCGGAACCGGTCGACGAACGCATGCGGGTCGCCGCCGGGCGCGGGCACCTTGATCTCCGGCGTGGAGACGCCGTCGGGCAGCGCATCGAGCACCACTTCCGGCGACTGCGGACGCGCGGCGAGGATCTCGAGCAGCCGGGCGGCCGCGTAGATCGCATCGTCGAAGCCGTACCAGCGCTCCTTGAAGAAGAAGTGGCCGCTCATCTCGCCGGCCAGCTCGGCGCCGGTCTCGCGCATCTTTGCCTTGATCAGCGAGTGCCCGGTCTTCCACATCAGCGGGCTGCCGCCGGCGCGCAGGACCTGCCCGGGCAGCCGCCCGGTGCACTTCACGTCGTAGACGATCACCGCCCCCGGGTTGCGCTCCAGCACGTCCTCGGCGAACAGCATCAGCAGCCGGTCGGCGAAGATGTTGTTGCCCTGGCGGGTCACCACGCCGAGGCGGTCGCCGTCGCCGTCGAAGGCGATGCCGAGCTCGGCGTCGAGCCGCTTCACCGTATCGATGAGGTCGACCAGGTTTTCCGGCTCGCTCGGGTCCGGGTGGTGGTTGGGGAACTTGCCGTCGACCTCGCAGTACAGCGGGGTCACCTCCGCGCCGATCGCGGTCAGCACCCGCGGTGCGATCGCGCCGGCCACGCCGTTGCCGGCATCGACCACGACGCGCAGCGGTCGGTCGAGCTGCACGTCGGAGGCGATGCGGTTGACGTAGTCGTCGTCCACGCTCCGCTGTTCCAGCGTGCCGGGCGCGTCGGCCACGTGCAGCCGTCCCTCGGCGATCAGCGTGTGGAGCGCGACGATGCTGTCGCCCGACAGCGTCTCGCCACCCAGGACGATCTTGAAGCCGTTGTAGTCCGGCGGATTGTGGCTGCCGGTCACCGACACGCAGGATCCGGCCATCAGGTGGTACGCGGCGAAATACACGACCGGCGTGGGCGCCATGCCGATGTC
>CAMPJU010000214.1 GCA_946886995.1 uncultured Lysobacteraceae bacterium | reverse complement strand
GAGTGGGTGCCGTTCACCGCCGACGCCGACACCATCGTGGTCAACATCGGCGACATGCTGCAGCGCCTGACCAACCACGTGTACCCGTCCACCACCCACCGCGTGGTCAACCCGCCGGGCGAGAAGGCGCGCCAGCCGCGCTACTCCACGCCGTTCTTCCTGCACCCGAACCCGGACTTCCTGATCGACGTGCTGCCCTCGTGCGTCACGCCCGACAACCCCAGCCGCTACCCCGAGCCCATCACCGCGCAGGGCTACCTCGAGGAACGGTTGCGCGAGATCAAGCTGAAATAGCCATGGCCGTCCGCGCGCTGGCCCTGCTGTCCCTGCTGGCTGCCGCCACCCCGGCACCGGCGGCGGACCTGCGGCTCGCGCTGGTCGGCACCGAGGGCGGCCAGGCCGTCCCGCTGGGCCACGCCGTCGTCAGCCTGCACGCCGCTACCGCGCCGCGCGCAGGCGTCGACGCCACCGCGGTCATCGACCAGCGCAGCTCGACCTTCGTGCCCGGCGTGATCGGCATCCAGGCCGGCACCCGGGTCACCTTCCCCAACAGCGACAACACGCTGCACCACGTGTATTCGTTCTCGCCGGCCAAGACGTTCGAGCTGCCGCTGTACTCCGGCAGGCGCGCGCCGCCGGTGCTGTTCGACAAGCCCGGCGTGGTGACGCTGGGCTGCAACATCCACGACTGGATGGTCGCGCACGTGGTGGTGCTCGACACGCCCTGGCATGCGCGCACCGGCAGCGACGGCCGCGCGACGGTCCAGGCACCCCCGGGTGACTACGTGCTGCGCATCTGGCACGAGCGCGCGGCCGCGCCGTTCGAGCAGCGCGTCACGCTCGGCCCGGCGGCCGCGGAGGAAGTCGTG
The DNA here is from genome assembly GCA_946886995.1 of uncultured Lysobacteraceae bacterium. The sequence goes on along the minus strand of CAMPJU010000214.1, from coordinate 2,407 downwards.
CGCATCGCGCTCGCGCCCGCGCCGCATCGCCCCGGCGCCACCGAAGACCGCTCGCGCCTGCGCACCTTGCAGCAACGCCTGCGCACGCCACCCGGGGGCGGCCCCCCGGAATGAAGCGCTTCCAGCCCAGGCTGCGCTTCCAGGGCAAGGTCATCGCCGTGATGATGGCGGCCATCTGCGTCGTGCAGGTGGCCACGCTGGCCGCGGTGCAGGTCGTCACCGAGCGCAGCGTGCGCGACCAGCTCGGCGCGCAGCTGCAGCGCTCCGGCCGGTTGTGGCAGCACTTCCACGAGGGCCGCGACAGCCAGCTGCTCGATTCGGTCGCGGTGCTGGCCGACGACTTCGGCTTCAAGGCCGCCGTGGCCAGCAACGACCTGGCCACCATGCGGTCGGCGCTGGCCAACCAGGGCAGCCGCATCGGCGCCGACTTCGGCGTGCTGCTGGACGATCGGGGCGAGGTGTCGGCGACGCTGGTGCCGGGCCAGCCGGAAGCCCAGGCCGTCGCGCTGGCGCCGTTGTTCGAGGTGGCGCGGCGGGAGGGATCGGCGACGGGAACGCTGGCGCTCGGTGATGACGCATCCGCCGTCGAGCCGTCTCCGGCGGGAGGCGGGGCAGGCACGTTGTACCGGGTGGCGCTGGTGCCGGTGCTGGCCCCGATCCCGATCGCGTGGGTCGCGATGGGCACCCAGGTCGATGCGGCCTACGCCAACGAGTTCAGTGCGCTGACCGGACTGGAAGCGAGCTTCGTCGGCCTGGACGGGTCGGGCATGCGGGTGTTCGCGTCCAGCCTGCCGCCCGCGTCGCGCGCGGCGCTGGAGGCGGTCGCCGGGACGGCGATGGGCATCGACCAGGTGCAGCGGCTCGAACTGGGGGGCGCTGTCTACTACGCGATCGCGGAGCCGGTGTCCGGCGCGCGCACGGCACCGGCCGGCGGTGCGCCGCGCGACGGCGGCCGGCTCGCGGTCCTGCTGCAGGCCTCGCTCGCCCAGGCGCTCGAGCCGTACGCACCCATCCGCCAGCAGATCCTGCTGCTGACCGGCCTGGTCACGTTGCTCGCGCTGGGCGCGGCGATGTGGCTCGGGCGCAGCGTCACCCGGCCCTTGTCCAGCCTGGCGCTCGCCGCCAACCGCGTGGGGCAGGGCGACTACTCCACCCCGCTGGCCGTGCGCGGCACCGATGAACTGGCGCAGCTCGGCGACGCGTTCGCCCGCATGCAGGACGGCATCGCCGAGCGCGAGGCGCAGATCGTCCACCAGGCCAGCCACGACCCGCTGACCGGCCTGCCCAACCGCAGCCGCGCCGTCCCGGCGATCGAGGCGGCGCTCGCCCGCGGGCAGGGCGACGGCTGCTGCGCGGTCCTGCTGGTGGACATCAACCGCTTCAAGGAAATCAACGACACGCTGGGGCATGCGTTCGGCGACCAGGTGCTGGTCGAGGTCGCCAAGCGGCTGCGCGCCACCGTGCGCACGCACGACGCCGTGCTGCGGCTGGGCGCCGACGAGTTCCTGGTGGTGCTCGACAGCGTGGAGCGCGGCCACGTCCGCGCCCGCGCGCTGGCGCTGCTGGAGGCGCTGCGCGACCCGCTGGACCTGCCCGACACGCGCATCAACCTGGACGCCGCGGTCGGCATCGCGCTGTTCCCGGAGCACGGCGACGATCCGGGCGCCTTGCTGCGGCGCGCCGACATCGCGCTGTACGACGCCAAGGACGAGCGCCAGAACGTGGCCGTGTACCGCACCGGCCGCGAGGAAACGCACCTGCGCCGGCTCACCCTGATGAGCGACCTGGACAAGGCCGAGCAGCGCGGCGAGTTGCGCGTGGAGTTCCAGCCCAAGGTCGACCTCGCCAGCGGCCGCGTCGCGCACGCCGAGGCATTGCTCCGCTGGGACCACCCGCGCCTCGGCGCCATCCCGCCGGACGAATTCATCCCGCTGGCCGAGCATGCCGGTTCGGTGCGCGCGCTCACCCGCTTCGTGGTCGACCGCGCGCTGGCCGAGGACGCGCGCTGGCGCCAGGCCGGCGTGGACCTGGGCATCGCGGTCAACCTGTCGGCGATGGACCTGGCCGACGACGCACTGGTGGAGTCGATCGAGGACGCGCTGCACCGCCACCGCGTGCCGGCAAAGCGCCTGATCCTGGAGGTCACCGAAAGCGCGTTGATGCGCGACGTCGACGAGGCCGTGCGCGTGCTGCGCCGCCTGCACGGCATCGGCGCCAGCCTCGCGATCGACGACTTCGGCACCGGCTACTCCTCGCTGGCCCAGCTCAAGCGCCTGCCGGTGGACGAGCTGAAGATCGACAAGAGCTTCGTGATGCGCCTGGCGCGCGGCAGCGACGACGACGTCATCGTCCGCAGCACCATCGAACTCGGCCACAACATGGGCCTGCGCGTGATCGCCGAGGGCGT
>CAMPJU010000213.1 GCA_946886995.1 uncultured Lysobacteraceae bacterium | reverse complement strand
GTTGAGCGTGACGCCGGCGAAGTACATGAAGCCCAGCGTCATGACGAAGCAGATCGGGATCGCCAAGGTGACCATCGCGGTCGAGGGCCAGTGGCGCAGGAAGAAATAGAGCACCAGCACCGACAGCGCGAAGCCAATGGCGCCGGCCTCGGCCAGCGACAGCAGCGAGCTGGTCACGCCCTCGCCCTGGTCCTGGATCACGTTGACCTGCAGGTCGGACAGCCGCGGTTCGGCGCGGATGGCATCCACCTCGGCCATCACCAGCCGGGCGACTTCCACCAGGTTGGCGTTGCGTTCCTTGAAGATGTCGATGCCGACCGCAGGCACGCCGTCCAGGCGCCGGCCGAAGTCGATCCGCTGCGGCTTCAGGCGCACCGTGGCCACGTCGCCGAGGCGCAGTCCGTCGTCGCCGATCACCAGGTCGCGCAGCTGCTGCAGGTCGTCGAGCTCGCCGACCGGCTGCACCCGCAGGCGCTGCCCGCCGTCGTCGATCAGCCCGGCCGACACCGAGAAGTTGACCGAGCGCATGGCCGCGGCCAGCTCGTTGAGGCCGACGCCGTGCGCTGACAGGCGGTCGGGGTTGACCGCAATTTCGATCTCGCTCGGCGCGGCGCCGGAGATGTCCACGCGCGCCACGCCCGGCAGGCGTTCGATCCGCCGCTTGAACTCGCGCTCGATCAACGCGTACTGGTCGGCCAGGTTGCCGGTGGCCGTGGCGAGCCGCAACTGCAGCACCGCCTCGTCCGACGTGGAGAACTTCAGGACGTAGTAGCGCTGCAGGTCGTCCGGCAGCTCGGCGCGGATGGCGTCGATGCGTTCGCGCGCCTCCGACGCGGCGATCGCCACGTCGCGGTCCCAGTCGGAGAACTCGATGAAGACGCCCGCGCCCTCGGCCCGCGCCTGTCCTTCCATCGCCTTGATGCCGCTGAGCGTGGACAGGGCCTCCTCGACCGGGCGCAGGATCGTGCGCTCGACTTCCTCCGGCGTCGACCCGGCGTACGGCAGGTCGACGTAGATGAAGGGCGGCGACACCTCCGGGAACATCTCCAGCGGCAGCCGCAGCGACGCGATCAGGCCGATCACGAACAGCGACACGAACAGCATCGTGGCCGTGACGGGGCGCTTCAGGCTGAGTTCGGCGATCGACATGGCGCTGGCCTCAGGCGGGTTCTTCGACGGCGTCGCCGGGGCCTGCCTCGCGCCCGAACCGCCGGCGCGCACGGCGTCCGCGTTCCAGGTACCAGGCGTCGGCACGACGGTCCATCAGGTCGTACACCACCGGGATGACCAGCAGCGTCAGCACCGTGGAAACCACCAGGCCGCCGATCACGGTGAGTGCCATCGGCGCCCGCACCTCCGCGCCCGAGCCGCCTTCCAGCACCAGCGGCAGGAAGCCGAACACCGTGCACAAGGTGGTCATGGCGATCGGCCGCAGGCGGGAGCGCGCGCCCTCCACCAGCGCCTCGCGCTTGGCCACGCCGGCCTCGCGCAGCTGGTTGACCTTGTCGATCAGGATGATCGCGTTCTTGGTCACCAGTCCGACCAGGAGGATCAATCCGATGAACACCACCACCGAGACCGGGGACCCACTGAGCAGCAGCGCACCGACCGCACCGACCAGCGCCAGCGGGATGGTGAACAGGATCACGAACGGGTGCAGCAGCGATTCGAACTGCGAGGCCATCACCAGGTAGACCAGGAACACCGCCAGCGCGAACGCGAACAGCAGCGACGCCACCGACTCGGCCAGCTCCTCGCCCTGCCCGCCGACGTGCATGCCGATGCCGGCGCCCAGCGGGTTGTCGGCGACGATCTGCTCGACTTCCTCCACGGCGGTGCCCAGGTCGATGTCGCGCAGGTTGGCGGACACGATCGCCACCCGCACCTGGTCGACGCGATGGATCTCGCTCGGGCCGACGGTGGCGACGACGTCGGCCACCGCGTCGAGCGTCACCGGCCGGTCGCTGGACGGGTTGACGATGAGGTGCCGGATGTCGTCCACCGAGGCACGGTCGGACTCCTGCGCGCGCACCAGCACGTCGATCTTGCGGTCGCGGAAGCTGTAGCGCGTGGCCACCTCGCCGCGGACCTTGCGCACCACCAGGTCGGCGATCTGCCGCGTGGTCATGCCCAGCGCCGCGGCGCGCTCCTGGTCGAAGTGGATCTGGATCTCGGGGAAGCCCTCCTCCACCGTCGACTTCACGTCGGCGAAGTGCGGGTTGTCGCGCATCAGGGCGGCCAGGCGCCGGCCCGCGACCTCGATGCTGCCCAGGTCCTGCCCGGAGAGCTCGATTTCGAGCGGCGTGGAGAAGCTGAAGAGTTCCGGCCGGCTGAAGTCGACCTGCGCGGTCGGGTGGTCCTGCATCGTCGCGCGCATCCGCTCGCTGATCGCTGCCTCGACTTCGGGATCGCCACCGTCCTCCATCACCACGGTGAGCTTGCCGATGTTCTCGCCCGACTCGGTCGGGTTGGCATCCAGGCGGGTGCCGCTGCCGCTGACGCCGTACAGCTGCGCGACGCCTTCGCCGTCCGCGTGCGCGCCCTGCAGTTCGCGCACCACCGCGTCGGTCTCGCGCAGCGGCGTGCCCGGGGGCAGCTTCACCGTCATCTCGAAGCGGTCCTGGGCCAGCTGCGGGATCAGGTCGGTGCCGAGCAGCGGGACCGCCAGCAGCGCGAGGGCGAATGCCAGCGCGGCGCCGGCGAGGATCCGGCCCGGCCGCTCCAGCGCGGACGGCAGCACCCGCATGTAGCCGCGTTCGGCGCGATGGTAGGGCGCCATGGCAAGGTCGCTGGCCTTGCGCATGACCGGGCCCACCACGGCCACGATCCCGCGCCACAGGCGCACGAAGGCCCACGCGATGCCGAAGAAGGCGCTGCGAACGCCCACGCCGATGCCGCGGCCGGTCACGGCGACCGGCTTCTGCCAGCGCTTCGCCGGTTCCCAGCGCGGGTGCGGCGGCTCTTCGGGGAAGGCCAGCGGCGCGCGGCCCTTGAGCGAGGACAGCATCGGGATGAGGGTCATCGACACGACCAGCGAGATCGCGATCGCGATCGCCACGGTCAGCGCCTGGTCGCGGAACAGCTCGCCCGCGATGCCCTCGACGAACACCAGCGGCAGGAACACCGCGATCGTGGTCAGGGTCGAGGCGACCACCGCCATGCTCACCTCGCGCGTGCCCTCGATGGCCGCGGCCAGGATGCCCATCCCGCGTTCGCGCGCCTTGGCGATGGATTCGAGCACGACGATGGAGTCGTCGACCACCAGTCCGGTCGCCAGCGCCAGGCCGCCGAGCGACATGACGTT
>CAMPJU010000212.1 GCA_946886995.1 uncultured Lysobacteraceae bacterium | reverse complement strand
GCGCACCGCCCCTGACCACGCAACACCTTCGACTGCCCCGGGAGAACGCCATGCGCCGCCTGATCCTTCCCATCGCCTTCGCGGCCGTGATCCTCGCCGGTTGCGCCACCGTCCCCGGCCCGCTGCAGGGCCAGTACAGCGCCGTGTCCCCGCGCGACGCGGTCGCCGCCGGCCAGCGCGGCCTTCCCGTGCGCTGGGGCGGTCGCATCGTGTCCACCGACCCGATGGCCGAGCAGACCTGCTTCGAGATCGTCTCGACCGGGCTGGACCCGACGGGTCGCCCGCACTGGGCGGCGGACGCCAGTGGCGGGCGTTTCATCGCCTGCCGCGCCGGCTTCTACGACCCGGCGATCTTCCAGGTCGACCGCGAGGTCACCGTCACCGGCGTGGTCGACGGGTTCGAGACACGGCGCATCGGCGAATACGACTACCGCTTCCCGCGCCTGGCGGCCGACGTCATCTACCTGTGGCCGGTCCGCGAGCGGGTGGACGTCGTCCACGAACCGGTGCCCGGCCCGTGGTGGTGGTAGGCACCGCGCCTACCCGCGTGACCCGAAGCCGCCCAGTGGCGCACCGCCGAGCAGGTGCAGGTGCAGCTGGAACACGGTCTGGCCGCCGTCGTCGTTGCAGTTCATGACCATCCGGTAGCCGTCGTCGGCGATGCCCTCGCGCCGTGCGTATGCCGCGGCCGCGAGGACCAGCCGTCCGACCAGCGCCTCCTGCCCCGGTTGCAGCGCATCGAGGGTCGGCACGGTTTCCTTCGGCACGAACAGCACGTGCACCGGCGCCTGCGGCGAGATGTCGCGGAACGCGATCACGTGCTCGTCCTCGTGGACGATGTCGGCCGGGATCTCGCGGCGGATGATCCTGTGGAAGATGGTGTCGTCGGCCATGGATCGCTCCTCGGTTCGGCAATGACGGGTCGGTTCACTCCACGGCGCTGCGCGTGCCGAAGGCATGCGACAGCGTGCCGCGGTCGACGTATTCCAGTTCGCCGCCCAGTGGCACGCCATGGGCCAGGCGACTGGCGCGCACGCCGTGCTGGCGCGCGAGCTGCGCCAGGTAGTGCGCGGTCGCTTCGCCCTCGACGGTCGGGTTGGTGGCGATGATCAGTTCCGAGACTTCGCCCTCGGACAGGCGGTCGGCCAGGCGGTGCAACCCGAGTTCGCGCGGGCCGATGCCGTCCAGCGGCGACAGCCGCCCCTGCAGCACGAAGTACAGCCCGCGGTAGCCGGTCGCCTGCTCGATCGCCAGGCGGTCGGCGGGCGATTCCACCGCGCACAGCTGGTGCGCATCGCGCGAACTGCTTGCGCAGGTGGCGCACAGTTCGGCTTCGCTGAAGTCGCGGCAGCGTGCGCAGTGGCCGATCCGTTCCACCGCCGCGGCCAGCGCGTCGGCGAGCTTCCGGCCGCCCTCGCGCTCGCGCTCGAGCACGTGGTAGGCCATGCGCTGGGCGGACTTCGGGCCGACACCGGGCAGGATGCGCAGCGCCTCGATCAGTTGCTCGAGCAGGGACGACATCTGGCGTCAGGCGTCGGGGTTCAGGCGCCGGGAACCGCTCAGAACGGGAGCTTCATGCCGGGAGGCAGGGGCATGCCGGCGGTCGCGGCGCCCATCTTGTCCTGCGAGGCGGCATTGGCCTTGTTGACGGCGTCGTTGAACGCGGCGGCCACGAGGTCCTCGGCCATTTCCGGGTCCGACAGCGCGCCCGGGTCGATGCGCACCTTGCGGCACTCCATGCGCCCGGTGAGCGTGACTTCGACCATGCCGCCGCCGGCCTTGCCGGTGACTTCCAGGCTGGCGAGTTCTTCCTGCACGCGCTGCATGTTTTCCTGCATCTTCTGCGCCTGCTGCATGAGTTGGGCGATGTTTCCGCGCATCGTGGACCTCGTGTGTGGGTTCAGTCGTCCAGGGGACGGATCGAGTCGGGCACCAGCTTCGCGCCGTACTGGCCGACCAGCTTCTGCACCTGGGGATCGTTGGTGAAGGCTTCCTCGGCCGCGAGCTGGCGGACGTCCCGCTGGCGCTCGGTGCGGCGACGGGGCGTCTCGACCGCGTCCCTGGTCTCGAAACGAAGCTTCGGGGTGCCACCCAGTTTCGGCGCGAGGGCGTCGGCAAGTTGTGACACGAGTGCCGGCCGTGCGAGCAACTCGTCGGCCGGCGCGAGCGCCAGGCGCAGGACATCGCCGTCGTCGCCCGCGAATGCCGCATGCGCGGCGAGCTCGCCCCCCGGACCGGACAACCCGCCGTCGGCGACGAGGGCGATCCAGTCTTCGTTGCCGGCGACGATGCGCCGGGTGGCGGCGCCGCGTTCCGGTGGTGCTGCGGTCGGTGTCGGTGGCGCCGTCTGTGCCGGTTGCGGTGCCGGTTGCGGTGTCGGCAAGGGCGCCGGCACGGACGGCGGTGCCGGCGGCGCGGCGCGCGGTGCCGGTGCCGGTGTCGGTGCAGCACCTTCAGCCAGTGCGGCCCGGGCAGCGGCGGCGGCGGAACGGCCGCGATCACGGGGCGCAGGCGTGGCCGCGGGTGTCGGCGGCGCTGCAGGTCCGGCGCCAACGGCCGCCGGACGGAATGCCAGCATCCGCAGCAGGCTCATCTCGAAACCGGCGCGCGGGCCGGGCGCCAGTGCGAGGTCGCGGCGCCCCGCCAGTGCCATCTGGTACCAGAGCTGGACGACCTCCGGACGCAACCGGTCGGCCAGGGCGTCCTCCGCACCCTCTTCGGCACCACCGGCGCCGGGCACGAGCTGGCGCACCTGCACGCGATGCAGGGTCGCCGCCAGGGTCTCGAGGACGCTGCCCCAGTCGGGGGAGAATTCGGCCAGCGCGTCCACCTCGGCCAGCAGGGCGTCGCCGTCGCCGTCGGCCAGCGCCGCCAGCAGTGCGTCGACCCGGGTGCGGTCGACGCTGCCGAGCATCGCGGCCACGGTCGCTTCGTCCAGGCTGCCACCGGCATACGCGATGGCCTGGTCGAGCAGCGAGAGGCCGTCGCGCAGGCTGCCGTCGGCGGCGCGGGTCAGCAGGCGCACGGCGCCGGCGTCGGCGGCGATCTGCTCGGCTTCGAGGATGCGGGTGATCTGCCCGCCGATCTGGGCTTCGTCCAGGCGCTTGAGGTTGAACTGGAGGCAGCGCGACAGGACGGTCACCGGCAGCTTCTGCGGGTCGGTCGTCGCGAGCAGGAACTTCACGTGCCCCGGTGGTTCCTCCAGGGTCTTCAGCAACGCGTTGAAGGCATTGCGCGACAGCATGTGCACTTCGTCGATCAGGTACACCTTCACCCGGCCGCGGCTGGGCATGTACTGGGCGTTGTCGATCAG
>CAMPJU010000211.1 GCA_946886995.1 uncultured Lysobacteraceae bacterium | reverse complement strand
CAGCCGTCCTGCGTCGGCGGACGGGGCCACCAGCGACTTGCCTGGAGCACGCCATCGCGCCAGTACTGGCCCTCCACGCCCCGGACCTGCGCGAGCAACCGCAGGCCGTCCTCCGGTGGGACAGGACGGAGCCGTGATTCCGGGATCCACCCGGCCCCCGTGTCGACCAGGTCGACGGGCGGAGCCGTCCAGGTCCAGGCGTGCGCCACGGGCCCGGTCCAGGCAACGTGCAACGGAGCGTCGGACTGCGCATCCAGCCGGTTGACGGCGATCCTCGCGGCCTCGTCCCGCTGCCTGGCGGGGACGCCGGGGAATTCCAGCCGGCGGTACTGGCAATCGGCCCGTGGCACGACCCATTCGACACCACCGAATGCGCCGCCGGCCCGAAGCACGTCGCGCTGGTCATCGGCCAGGCGGCGTGTCGGCGAAAAGATCGCTGCCAGTCGGTTGCGGAGGGACATGCTCGGTGGGCCGTGGAACGGGATAGGCGGCAAGGATCGACCAGGGGCCACGCTGGTCCGCGAGAGGCGTGAATCGTACATGGATGGCCATGGCGCCGCCCGACGGCCCGGCGAACGTGAGGTGGAGCGTGTCGGAAGGCGTGAAGCGGTACATGAGTGCCGGATCGCCAGGCAGCGTCGACCCGAGCGCCAGTTCCACCTCGCGGGCGAACATGAACGGGTCGGTCTCCCGCCGGGCGACGATATGCGCACAGGCCCGGTCGCACCCGGGCAGCCAGACCTGCAGCAGTTCGGCAGGCACGGCGTTGAGGTTGATGGCCCCGGCGTAACGGGTCGTCGCGAGGGCTTCCAGTCGGACTCGCGCCTCCGGGGACAGGGCGTCCCAGCCCCGGACACGGAACACCTCGGACGGCACCAGCAGTCGCCGGTTCGGTGGCGGCGACAGATCGTCGCGCTCGTACTCGCCCGCCTCGGCACCGTTCAGGCGCCTGAGGTCGTCCGCGTCGATATAGTCCAGCAGTGCGTCGAGCAGGCGGGCCGGCTCGACGTCGGCGTCCGCATCGAGCAGGGACAGGAAGGTCGTCAGGTCCGCGGGGCCGGCGCCGTTGAGCGGATACAGGCCCGCAGCGTCCTGCAACCGGAACGTCGTGTCTCCGACGCCCACGTAGGGCCGACCGTCCAGCCGCAATTCGCCTCCACGCGGGGTGCGGTCGAACGCACCGAAGTCGTCCAGCATCCGCAGCGCTTCCTCGTCGTCGGCGAACGGTTCGACCGGCAGACCGGCGCGGGTCACGGGGCGGGTCGCACCGAGATACAGCACGACGTCGCGGGTGCCCTGCATCGCGATGGCGGCATCGGTCCTTGCGCGTTCGGCCCCGGCATCGCGCACGGCGTCCAGGGCCCACAGCGTCATCAGCGCCACCGCGATGGCAATGCCGGCGATGATCCAGAGCGTCATCACCAGGACGAACCCGCGGGCGGGCACGTCGCGTGGACGGCTAGAAGGCATTGGCCACCTCGTCCGGACGCAGGCTGGGCACCGGGATCGGCTCGGCGGTGAGCGGCACGAGCCAGACGAGGTCACCGGTGCTGGTCGACGCGCGCAACCGCACCATGCCGGGCAGGGGCGGCGTGCGTAGCGGCCCCGGGGGCGCCGCGTCCTCTTCCGCAGCCTCCTCGGTCGGCGCCCAGGCCGGCTGCCAGTGGCCGGCGGCATCGAGGTATTCGAACGTGGCGTCCCGGAGCGGGCCGGCGACCACCTGGAGCTGCGACCACCAAGGGTCGTCGTAGACCAGGGCGACGCCGTCCGCCACCGGCACCAGCGACCAGCGGACCGCGGCCACCGCATGCGCGCGCCCGAGTGGGGCCGCGGACACGAAGTCGATTCGGGCACCGTCGCCGCGGAGGGCGCCCAGTCCATCGGGAAGGTCCGCCAGCGCGCCGCCGAGGGTGTCGCGGAACCACTGCTCCTGCAGTCCCGCCATGCGCGTGGCCTGTTCGTGGCGCAGCAGCCGGGTGCGCAGTCCGAGGGATTGCTGCAAGGCCTGCATCAGCACGGTCACGATCAGTGCGGCGATCACCAGCGTGACGATCGCCTCCAGCAGCGTGAAACCCGATTGCTTCCGATGGCGCCTTCCCATGGTCGTTCAGAACTGCTCGGGCCTGCGCACCTGCCGGTATCCGGCGCGGTGAAGCGACGCTTCGCGCGCCAGCACTCCGTCGCGCCAGAGTTCCAGCTGCATGCGGTACAGACCGACTTCGAACAACCCCGGCGCTCGCGTCCCGGTGGTGGCGTCGCGTGGCGGCTCGACCGGCACCGCGCTCCATCGCAGGACATAGCCGCCAAGGTCATGTTCACCGTCGGGGTCTTCCATCGGGTTGATCCGCCCGCTCCACGCGAGCGCGTTGCGCATCGCGCCGTCGGTCTCCCTCACGAACTGCGCGCGCTGGACCATCTGCACGGACTGCGACATCGCGGCGAACAGCGCCAGGCCGGCCGCCGCGAGGATCGCCAGGGACACGATCGCCTCGAGCAGGGTGAACCCGTCCTGGCGGCGACGCATCCCGGACCGGTCAGGGTCCATCGGCAACCCCGCAATCCGGCGGGGACAACGTCCAGGTCTCGACGCTGCCCCGGCCCCGGACGACGACGCGCCCGCCATGGCAGATGCCGGAAGCATCCACGAGGACCGCATCCAGTGCGGTGACCGTCCAGCCGGCCGGCATTTGCAGCGGGGTCGCGCCGCCGGGTGCGAGCGTGATCGACCGTCCGCGGTCCCGCGCAACGAGCGGCAGGCGTTCCAGCTGGCGGGCGACTTCCGCACGCTCGCCGCTGGACGCGATGGCCTCGTAGGTGCCCTGCAGTCGCGGCGCCACCATCGCCGCCATCATCCCGACGAGCGCGAGCACGACCAGCAACTCGAGCAACGTGAAGCCGCGCGCCTGGCGCGGGGACGCATCACTCGGCGGGCAGGAAGCCGACATCCGCGTCGTTGCCCTCTCCGCCTGGCTGACCGTCCGCGCCGAGCGAATACAGCGCGAACGGCATCGCCCCGCGCCCCGGGACGTCGTACACGTACGGATTGCCCCACGGATCGGCGGGCACCGCCTCGTCGATGTACGGTCCGCGCCAGCGCGCACGCGCACGGTCGTCGGCGGGAGGCTGGGTGAGGGCGGACAGCCCCTCCTGGGCAGTGGGCAGTCGCCCGACTTCCAGATAGAAGGTCTCGACGGCGCCGCGCAGCATCCGGGCCTGGGTGTCGGCGACCTGGACCTTCGACGCGTCGACGCGGCCGAACAGCTGGGGGCCGACCAGGCTGGCGATCAGGCCGATGATCACCAGCACCACGAGCATCTCGAGGAGGGTGAAGCCGCGGGGGGCCGCAGGGGGG
>CAMPJU010000210.1 GCA_946886995.1 uncultured Lysobacteraceae bacterium | reverse complement strand
CAATGCGTCGAGTCCAAGCGTGCGCACCGCATCGACCAGCGCCGCGGTCGCACGGGCGGGATCGACGCGCCCGGCGGGCCGCGCGTCCAGCACGATCGCGTCGTAACGCGTCTCGCGCAACGACACCAATGCGCGCCGGTCGGCGTCCCAGCGCACCGCGTCCTCTTCCACGAAGCGTTCGGGGAACTCGCGACGCAGGCGTGCCTCGTCCAGCGGCGCGCCACGCAGCAGCAGGGCATCGCGCGCCTCGAACCGCAGCTCGCTCGCGACCAGCCATGGCTCGCCGAGCAGCGCGCTGTCGTCGGCCAGGCGCGCCATCCGCCCGTTGGCGAGTGCGTAACGCCGCGGATCCGCCGGGTGCTGGCGCGCGATGCGGTCGGGGAACGCATGCAGCAGGACATCGCCCAGCGCATGCGCGGGCACTTCGTCCGGTGGGCGGGCGCGCACGGCCAGCCGCCGACGCCACTGCTTCGCCGCCGCGTCGATCGCGGCCAGGGCACCGCGGCTGGCACTGGCGTCTGCACGGCCCGCGCGGAATGCCGCGAGCGCCTGCCAGCGCTCGGCGAACGCGTCGCCGCGGAACCGGCCCGGCGCCGGCCGCAACGGGTCGCGCGCCTCCAGCAGGGCCGCGATGTCGCAGGCCAGGGCGCGTTCGTCGTCCGCGCAGGCCAGCAGCATCGCGGCGAACCGCGGGTGCGTGCCGAGGCCCAGCATCCGCCTGCCGAGCGGCGTGATCGCGGCTTCCGGGTCGAGCGCGCCGAGTCGCGTGAGCAGGTCGCGCGCGGCCGCCATCGCGCCAGGCGGCGGCGGATCCGGGAACCGCAGGTCCGCACTGCCCCACGCGGCGAGTTCCAGCGCGATCCCCGCCAGGTCGACCTGCGCGATCTCCGGTCGCCGCTGCGGCTCGAGCCGGCGCGACGCCGGCCACAGCCGGTATGTCCAGCCCTCCGCGACCCGCCCGGCGCGCCCCGCTCGCTGGTCGGCGGACGCCTGCGAGACGTGCACGGTTTCCAGCCGAGAGAACCCCGAGTTGGGATCGAACCTGGGCTCGCGCGCCAGGCCGGCATCGACCACGACGCGTACGCCGGGCAGGGTCACGCTCGATTCGGCGACGTTGGTCGCCAGCACCACGCGGCGGCGCCCGTCCGGGTCGGGTTGCAGCACGCGCGACTGCTGCTCGACCGGCAACTCGCCGTGCAACTGCAGCACGTCCGCATCGAGCAACCCGCCGTCCAGCGCCGCAGCCGTCCGTGCGATTTCGCGCTGGCCCGGCAGGAACACCAGCACGTCGCCCGGGTGCGCCTCGAGGGCTTCGCGCACCGCGCGCGCGGCATGCCGCTCGAGTGCCTCGTCCCGCCGCGCCGCCGAATGCGCGACCGACACCGGAAAGCTGCGGCCTTCGCTCACCAGGCGCGGCGCGTCCAGCCAGCGCGCCAGGCGCTCGCCATCGAGTGTCGCGGACATCAGCACGATCCGCAGGTCCTCGCGCAATCCCGCCTGGACGTCCAGCGCAAGCGCGAGCGCCAGGTCGCCCGCCAGGTGCCGCTCGTGCACCTCGTCGAACAGCACCGCGCCGATGCCGTCCAGCATCGGGTCGTCCTGCAGCATCCGCGCCAGGATGCCCTCGGTCACCACCTCGATCCGCGTCGACGGACCCACCCGGCTGTCGAACCGCACGCGGTAGCCGACGGTCGCGCCCACCTCTTCCCCGAGCTGCCGCGCCATGAATCCCGCTGCCGCGCGCGCCGCCACCCGCCGCGGCTCCAGCATCACGATCTTCCGCCCGCCCAGCCAGTCCTCGCCGAGCAGCGCGACCGGCACCCGCGTGGTCTTGCCCGCGCCCGGCGGCGCCTCGACCAGCAACCGTGGATGCACGGCCAGCGACGCCAGGATCCCCGGCATGAGCTCGTCGATCGGGTAGGCGGTTCCGGGCACCCCCACAGCATATGCGCGCACTTGTCGGCGATTGCTATGGACTTGCGGGAGACCATTGCACAGGCTGTCCTGCAGCATCAAGGAAGAAAGATGTTCGAGCACATGCCCAAGCGATGGATGGCCGCGGCGATATGGATGGCCGCGTTCCTGTGGGTGCCGGCGACGTTCGCACGCGAGGCACCCGGCCCGGATTGCATCGACTTGCAGAACCTCAGTGGTGGCTGGCGCACCGGGGAACATGAGCTGTTGTTGCGCGCGGAAGGGAATGCCGGCGCGCGCCTGGAACTGGATGCGGCCTGCCCCCGGTTTCCGGAGGGCGTGGACCTCTTGACGGTTGCTCCGGACGATTGGGCCTGCCCTCGTTCGAGGATGTATGTCCGCGGCGGCGGCATCACCTGCACCGTGATGCTCATGGATCCGCTGTCGGTGTCACAGGTTGCGGAAGCGCTCCGGCAGCGGGAAGAGCGATTGAGGCGGACAGTCGATCTTGACCGGGTCCTGGTACAGGGCCGGCATTGGCGGGACATCCGCGGGACCACGGATCGCTGCGTCGACGCCCGCTTCCTGCGCGGCTGGTCCCAGCACGCGGACGGCCTCGTCGTTGAGGTTTCACCACGACGCCATTCCGGTCACCGCTTCTACCTCGTGGAGACGGTCGAGACTTGCTCGGATCTGCATGGCGCCCATTCGGTCGACCTGGTCGCCAGGAGCGGCGGGGCCGCTGTCTGCGGACGGCCGGGCGACAAGGTCGTGTTGATTTCCTATCGGTCGGCGGGTTTCGTCTCCATGGGCAGCCCGCCCTCCGCCGCATTCGCGCGTGGTTGCGAGATCCGGCGCGTCACCCCCCTCCCGTCAAGGTAGTTCCTGGCGGTGATAATCGGCGCCATGGAACTAATCGACATCGGCGCGAACCTCACCCACGACAGCTTCGACCACGACCGGGACGCCGTCCTGCAACGCGCACGCGAGGCGGGCGTGGCGCAGATGGTCGTCACCGGCGCCAGCCGGGAGCATTCCCCCAGGGCGCTGGACCTCGCCCGCGCGCACCCGGGCGAACTGTTCGCCACCGCCGGCGTACACCCGCACCACGCCACCGAATACACCGCCGAGTGCGACGCGGAGATGCGCGCGTTGCTGGCCCACCCGGAGGTGGTCGCGGTCGGCGAATGCGGGCTGGACTACTTCCGCGACTTCTCCCCGCGCCACGCGCAGCGACGCGCCTTCGAGCTGCAGCTGGAGATCGCCGCCGACACCGGCAAGCCGCTGTTCCTCCACCAGCGCGACGCCCACCGCGACTTCGTCGACGTCATGAAGGGATTCGAAGGCCGCGTCGGCCCCGCGGTCGTGCACTGCTTCACCGGCACCCGCGAGGAACTGTTCGAGTGCCTGGACCACGACTGGCACATCGGCATCACCGGCTGGCTGTGCGACGAGCG
>CAMPJU010000209.1 GCA_946886995.1 uncultured Lysobacteraceae bacterium | reverse complement strand
AGCTGTTGCGCGCGGCCGACCCGCGCGTGCAGCAGGTGGTGGTCGGCCTGTCCGGCGGGGTCGACACCGTGCTGGTCGCGCGCAGCGACGGCGTGCTCGCCAGCGACGTGCGCCCGCTCGTGCGCATGAACGTGCAGGTGATCGTCGAGCAGAACGGTCGGCGCGAGTCCGGCTACGCGGGCGGCGGCGGTCGCTACACCTACGACGCGTTGCTGGGCGGCGGTCGGCCCGAGGCCTGGGCGCGCGAGGCGTTGCGCCAGGCGCTGGTGGCACTGGAGTCGGTGGCCGCTCCGGCCGGGGTGATGCCCGTCGTGCTCGGCAGCGGCTGGCCGGGCGTGCTGCTGCACGAGGCCGTGGGCCACGGGCTGGAGGGCGACTTCAACCGGAAGGGCACGTCGACCTACGCGGGCCGCATGGGCCAGCGCGTCGCCTCGCCCGGGGTGACGATCGTCGACGACGGCACGCTGCCGGGCAGGCGCGGCTCGCTCAACATCGACGACGAGGGCGAACGCACGCAATGCACGACGCTGATCGAGGACGGCGTCCTGGTCGGCTACATGCAGGACAGCCTCAATGCGCGCCTGATGGGCATGAAGCCCACCGGCAACGGCCGGCGCGAATCGTTCGCGCACCTGGTGATGCCGCGCATGACCAACACCTACATGCTCGCCGGCAGCCACGACCCGGAGGAGATGATCCGCTCGGTGAAGCGCGGCCTCTACGCGGTCAATTTCGGCGGCGGGCAGGTCGACATCACCAGCGGCAAGTACGTGTTCTCCGCGACCGAGGCCTACCTGATCGAGGACGGCAAAGTGACCGCGCCGGTGAAGGGCGCGACGCTGATCGGCAACGGTCCGGAGACGATGCAGCGCGTGCGCATGATCGGCAACGACCTCGCACTGGACGAGGGCGTGGGTGTCTGCGGCAAGGACGGACAGAGCGTGCCGGTCGGCGTCGGCCAGCCGTCGCTGCTGATCGACGAGCTCACCGTGGGCGGGACGCAGGCGTGACGCTAGTCGGCCGTTGCGTCCGTCGCCGGGCCTTCGAGCATGCGGATCGCGCGATAAAGCTCGCGGTACGCGCGCGGCGGCTTGTCCTTGCGTCGCTCGTCGAGCGCGCTGCGGACCAGCTGGCGCAACTGCTGGCGGTCGGCCCCGGGGTGCGCATCCAGCAACTCGGACAGGGCTGCATCGCCTTCGTCCAGCAGGCGGTCGCGCCAGGCCTCGGCGCGGTGCATCGCCGCGGTCTCCAGGCGCGCGGCCTCGCCTTTCTCGTCCAGCGCATCGCGGATCGCGTCCAGCGTCCCGTCGTCCTCGCGCCGCATCTGCTTGGCCAGGAACGCGAGTTGCCGCTTGCGCGCGATGTGCGAGGTGATCCGGCGCGTCTCGAGGACGTGCGGCAACAGCGCGTCGGGCAACGGCAGCTTCGCCAGTTGCGCGTCGGTCAGTCCGGCCAGCCGTTCGCCCAGCTTCAGCACGTCGAGCGCATCGCGACGCTCCTGGCTGCGGCTGGGCGCCAGGAACTCGCCGGTGTCGGGATCCTTGCCTCGCATCCGCAAAGGATAAGCCATTGAACGAACCCGTCTCCGCCCACGACGACAGCATCGGCCGCCTCGACGCACTGGCCGACACCGCGACCCGGCTGCTCGCGCTCGCCCGTGCCGGTGGCGCCGACCAGGCCGAGGTGTCCTGCTCGGAGGAGCGCGGCCTGAACGCCAGCGTGCGGATGGGCGAGGTCGAGACGGTGGAGGCGACCCGTGACCGCGGCATCGCGGTGACCGTGTACTTCGGCAGCCGGCGCGGCAGCGCCAGCACCGCGGACCTGCGCGAAACCAGCCTGCAGGCCACCGTCGACCAGGCCTGCGCGATCGCCCGGCATACCGAGGCCGATCCCGCCGCGGGCCTGGCGGACGCGGAACGGATGGCGCGGCCGCAGCTGGACGGGAATTTCCCCGAGTTCGATGCGTGGCACCCGTGGGAGGTCGACGCGGACCGCGCGATCGACCTGGCGCTGGCCTGCGAACAGGCCGGTCGCGACGCCGACCCGCGCATCGGCAACTCGGACGGCGCATCGGTCGGCAGCAGCGCCAGCTTCGGCGTCTACGCGAACTCGCACGGCTTCATCGGTCGCGAGCGCAGTACCCAGCACACCATCGGCTGCGCGCTGATCGCGGGTGAGGGCGCGGGGATGCAGCGCGACGGCTGGTACTCCACCGCGCTGTCGGCGACCGACCTGGAGCCGGTGGCCGCGATCGGCCGGCGCGCCGCCGAACGTGCCGCGGCGCGGCTGGACGCGCGCTCGCTGCCGACCGCGGAGTTGCCGGTGCTGTTCGCGCCGGACGTCGCCCGTTCGCTGGTCGGGCACCTGCTCGGTGCGGTCTCCGGCGGCGCGCTGTACCGCAAGGCCAGCTTCCTGCTCGACAGCGCGGGGACGCAACTGTTCCCCGACTGGTTCGCGCTCGATGAACTGCCGTTCCAGGCCCGCGGCCTGCGCTCGGCGGCGTTCGACGCCGAAGGCGTGGCCACGCGCGAAGCGCCGCTGGTGCGCGACGGCGTGTTGCAGCGCTACGTGCTGGGCAGCTACTCGGCGCGCAAGCTCGGCCTGGAGACCACCGCCAATGCCGGCGGCGCGCACAACCTGCTGGTCGCCGCGAATGCCGGCGACCGGGACGCGATCCTGGGCGGATTGTCGCGCGCGCTGCTGGTGACCGAACTGATGGGCCAGGGCGTGAACCCGGTGACCGGCGACTACTCGCGCGGCGCCGCCGGGTTCCTGGTCGAGGGTGGTCGCCTGGCGCATGCCGTCGACGGCATCACCATCGCCGGCAACCTGCGCGCGATGTTCGCCGCGATCGAGGCGGTGGGCGGCGACGTGGACCCGCGCTCGCACGTGCGTTGCGGCTCGATCCTGGTCGGGCGGATGACCGTCGCCGGCGGCGCCTGACGCCGCTTGACTCGGTCCGGGCGCGGGCGGAGAGTGCAGGGCGGCGCCGTCCTGGCGTCGCGTGAGGGGAGTCACGAATGAACGATTACAACCCGGCGCCCGCCAGCGTCGAGAGCGGCATTTCCGCGGAAGAGCGGCAGTGGGCCATGTTCGCGCACCTGTCGGCGCTGCTCGGCGCGGTGGTCACCGCCGGCTGGGCCGGCAGCATCGGCTGCTTCATCGGCCCGCTGGTGATCTGGCTGGTCAAGAAGGACACGATGCCCTTCGTCGACGACCAGGCGAAGGAAGCGCTGAACTTCAACATCACCGTCGCGATCATCTTCTTCGTGCTGTTCGTGCTGACGCTGGTCACGCTCGGCATCGGCATCTTCCTGACCCTGCCGCTGATGGTCATCGTCGGCCGCGAGGGCCGAGGCATCCCCTACCGCGTGGCGCTGGACGGT
>CAMPJU010000208.1 GCA_946886995.1 uncultured Lysobacteraceae bacterium | reverse complement strand
CGACGAAACCGAGCTTGCGCGACAGCAGGGCCTCGGCCTGCTCGCGCTGGTAGGTCGTCAACCCGTCCCACTTGTTGACCGCGACCACCAGCGCACGCCCCGCGTCGAGGACCGCACCGAGCACGGTGGCGTCCTGGTCGGTGACACCCTCGCTGGCGTCGAGCATGATCACCGCGACCTGGCACTGTTCGATCGCCTGCAGCGTCTTGACGATCGAGAATTTCTCGACCACTTCCTCCACCTTCGATTTGCGGCGCAGGCCAGCCGTATCGACGAGACGATAGCGGCGCCCATCGCGCTCCAGGTCCACGGCGATCGAGTCGCGCGTGGTGCCGGGCACGTCGGAGGCGATCATCCGCTCCTCGCCGAGGATCCGGTTCACCAGCGTCGACTTGCCGACGTTGGGTCGCCCGACGAAGGCCACGCGCACCCGTCCGGGATCGTCGTCCAGGACGTCGGCGGCACCCTCCATCGGCAGCAGCGCGAGCACCTGGCCGTGCAGCTCGTCGATGCCCTGGCGATGGGCGGACGAGGTGCCGAGCATTTCCTTGATGCCGTAGCGCGAGAACTCCCCGAACGCCGACTGCACGTCGATGCCGTCGATCTTGTTGACCACCAGCAGCGTCGGGCGCGCGGCCTTGCGCAGCCACGCGAGGATCTCGTCGTCCAGGGCCGACGGGCCTTCGCGGCCGTCGACCACGAACAGGATCAGGTCGGCTTCCATCGCCGCGGCGCGCGCCTGCTTCGCTGTGGCGCCGGCCAGCCCCTCCTCGCTGTCGCCGATGCCGCCGGTGTCGACGAGCACGAAGGGACGATCGGCGTCGAGCCGGCAGACGCCGTAGTTGCGGTCGCGGGTGACGCCCGGCTGGTCGTGCACCAGCGCGTCGCGGGAGCGCGTCAGGGCATTGAACAGGGTCGACTTGCCGACGTTCGGCCGTCCGACAAGTGCGACGAGGGGCAGCATGGCGTGGAGGGGGTCACTGCACCCGGTAGGCGCTGAGCCGGCCTTCGACGTCCTGGACCACGACGATGCCGTCGGCCACGCGCGGAGCACTCCGGATCGCCTCGCCGGCATCGACCCGCGCGGCGAACGCACCATCGCTCAGCTGCAACCAGTGCAGGTAGCCTTCGAAGTCGCCCACGACCGCATGCGAGCCGACCACCGCGACGCCGCGCGGATTCCGGCGCGCGAGACCGTCCTGCTGCCAGATCGCCGAGCCCGTCGCCTTGTCCAGGCCCCAGACGGTGCCGTCGCGGTCGGCGAGCACGACCTTGTCCGGACCCAGACCGATCCGGGCGGCACTGCCGTGGTCCTGCTCCCAGATCGGTCGTCCGGACGGCGCATCGATGGCCACCGTCTGTTCGCGATAGCTGCTGGCGTACAGCGTCGTGTCGTCAAGCACCGGCGTGCCGTCGACGTCCGCGAGCCGCTCGAGTTCGGACCGGCCTTCCTGCTGGGCGACCGGAAGCGACCAGAGGACGCGCCCGTCCTGCAGCGCCAGCGCCACCACCGAGCCGTCGTCGTTGCCCGCGAACACGTAGCCGGGGCCGAGGATCGGGGTGTCGGCGCCGCGCACCGTCAAGGCCGGTGCCTGCGCGGCCCAGAACCAGCGGCGCTCGCCACTGGCGGCGTCGAATGCCGTGAGCCTGCCGTCGTTGCTCCGCACGATCACCGCGCCCTGCCCGACCGCGGGCGGCGCGGTGACTTCACCGGTGACTTCGGCGCGCCATCGCTCGGCACCGGTTGCCGCGTCGAGGGCCAGGACCTCGCCGTCCAGTCCTCCCGCGACCACCAGGCCGTCGCCCGCGCCGGGGCCCGCGGCCAGCCGCAGGCCTTCGGCCGGTGCGTGCCAGGCGGGTGCGCCGGACTGCAGGTCGAATGCCCGCACGCCAGCGTCTAGCCCGGTCGCGAAGACCCGGCCGTCGGCAATGGCGGGACCCGAACCCGTGCCCGTGCGTCCTTCGCCATCACCCACCCCGGCGCTCCACAGGTGCGCGACGGCCACGGTCGGTGCGAATTCGGCCAGCGCGGCGGGCGCGGCGGCATCGTCCCCGCGGTCGAACCAGCCGGAGATCGTGCTGCAACCGGCCAGCAGGACGCTGCCGAGCACCAGGGCGGGCATGCGCAGGCGGGTCGCAGCCATCGGGCGCGTCTGGACGGGGCGGAAGGTCGGATTCATCGATGGGATTCCTGGATGGGAAATTCTTCAGCTGCCGGCGTCTTCGGGCGGCGGCGTCCCGCCGGACGCGACGAGCTTGATTTCCAGCAACTGCCGTTGCGGGGAGTCGTCCTCGAGCGCGGCGATCGCCTGCTCGTACGCGGCGCGCGCGGCGTCGCGGCGGCCCAGGGCCGCCTCGGCATCGCCACGGAGTTCGAGCGTCGCCGGCTGCGCGCCGTCCGCCAGGAGCGCGAGCGCCTCTTCGGCGCTGCCGCCGTCGACCAGCAGCCGCGCCAGGCGCAGCTTCACCACCTGGGCCAGCGCGGGATCGTCGGTGCGCACGCCGCGCAAGGTGGCGATGGCGGCGTCGGCCTGGCCGTCGCCGACCTGGGCCTGGGCGAGTCGAAGTGCGGCCAGCGCGTCGTAGGGGGCGGCGTCCAGCGCCGCGACGAGCGGTGCCGCGCGCTCCGGGTCGCCCGCCTGGAGCGGCTCGATCGCCGCCTGGTAGTCCGTCGCTTCGGCCATGCGCGCAGCCTGCTGCTCCTGCTGCCACCACTTCCAGCCGAAGATCGCGCCCAGGCCGAGCACGACCCCACCGACGAGCGCCACGCCGTTGTTGCGCAGCCACGCGCGGACGCGCTCGCCTTGTTCGTGTTCGTCTAGGAGGTCGTCCAGTGCCATGCGATGCGGGCCGTCAAGGAGCGATCCGGCCCGCCGTGCGGCCCGGATCGGCAATGGGGTGACCCGCCATGCGGTTGGAAAACGCGATCGCGGGGACTTCCGCCCGGCTCGCGCGCGGCCGGGCAACCCCGACGCGCGTCAGTCGTGGACCGGCGCGAGGGAGCCGTCAGAGGATACCGTAAAGCGCGCGACGTTCGCGCGCCGGAACGCATCGAGTTCGACCGGCTGGCCGTTGCGTTCCACGGTTACCGCCGCTGCGTTGCCGAGGACCACGCTGCCGACCCGGGACAGGTCGAAGTTGCGCTTGGTCCCGCTTCCGAGCAGTCCTTTCTCCAGGACCTCGCCATCGCGTCCGGTGATATCGACCCAGCTGTCACCGGCGAACGAGACCGACAGCACCGGGGTCGTGGCGACTGGCGCGGCGGCCGCAACGGATGCGGCGGTCGGTTCACCACGTTCGAGCGCATCGAGACCGCCACCGTGCAGGTCCGCAAGCGCAGCGGCGACGTCGAGCCCTTCGACGCCTCCAAGGTCGCCGCCGGCGTGAGCGCGGCGTGCAAGTCCCGCCCGGTCGACCC
>CAMPJU010000207.1 GCA_946886995.1 uncultured Lysobacteraceae bacterium | reverse complement strand
AGACGACAAGGACGAGGAAGCACTGGCGGAGCAACGCCGCAAGCAGGCGTTCAAGCGGTTCAAGGGCGAGGCCACCGGCGAGTCGCGCGGCGGGCTGCTCAGCTTCGCCAACACGGACATGGCGTTCTCCGGCGACGTGCTGGTGGTGGGCAACTACCACGGCTTCAACGCCTACCGGCTGGGCAGCGATGGCGTGCCGACGCTGGTCAGCTCCGTGGTGTGCCCGGGCGGGCAGGGTGACGTATCGATCGTCGGCAACCTGTTGCTGATGTCCGCCGAGGAAACCCGCGGGCGGCTGGACTGCGGCCTGGAGGGCGTCATCGAGGACGTGTCGGAAGACCGCTTCCGGGGCCTGCGCGTGTTCGACATCAGCGACCTGGCCCGGCCCTTGCAGGTGGCCGCGGTGCAGACCTGCCGCGGCTCGCACACGCATTCGGTGGTGTCCAGCGATAACGCGCGCATCGTGGTCTACAACTCCGGCACGGGTCCGGTCCGGGAACAGGAAGAGCTGGAGCGCTGCGTGGACGAGTTGCCCGGCGACCAGCGCACGGCGCTGTTCCGGATCGACGTCATCGAGATCCCGGTGGCCGACCCGTCCCGCGCCCGCATCGTCGACAGCCCGGCGGTGTTCGCCGACGAGGAGACTGGGGCGCTGGCCGGCCTGTGGCGCGGCGGCGACCACGGCGACCTGACCCAGGACACCAACGAGACCGACCACTGCCACGACATCACGGTGTTCCCGGAGGCCGGCATCGCCGCCGGGGCGTGTTCGGGCAACGGGATCCTGTTCGACATCACCGACCCGCTGCAGCCCACGCGCATCGATGCGATCACGGACAAGGGCTTTGCCTACTGGCACTCGGCGACCTTCAACAACGACGGCACCAAGGTGCTGTTCACCGACGAATGGGGCGGTGGCTCGCGTCCGCGCTGCCGGGCGTCGGACCCGCGCAACTTCGGCGCGAACGCGATCTACGACATCGTCGACGGCAAGCTGGAATTCCGCAGCTATTTCAAGATCCCGGCGCCGCAGACGGTCACCGAGAACTGCGTCGCGCACAACGGCTCGGTCGTGCCGGTGCCCGGGCGCGACCTGTTCGTGCAGGCCTGGTACCAGGGCGGGCTGTCGGTGATCGACTTCACCGACTCGGCCAACCCGGTGGAGATCGCGTTCTTCGACCGTGGCCCGGTCAGCGAGGAGAAGCTGGTCCTGGGCGGCTTCTGGTCGACCTATTACTACGACGGACGCATCTACGGGTCGGAGATCGCCCGCGGGCTGGACGTGCTGGCGCTGGAACCGAGCGAGTTCCTGAGCGCCAACGAGATCGCCGCGGCCGCGCTGGCGGACGACGGTGCGGTCTTCAACCCGCAGCAGCAGTTCGCGATGACCTGGCCAGACGCACCGGTCGTGGCGGCTGCCTACGTCGACCAGTTGGCGCGCGATGGTGCGCTGGCCGCAGGCCTGGTGGTGGAGTTGCGTGTGGCGCTCGAGGCGGCGGAAGTCGCGCTGGACTCGGAGGCTGGCGCAGGCAACGAAGCGGTGGCCAGCCGCCTCGACTCACTGGCTGAGCGGGTGGGTGGCGCGACGGATGCGAGCGCATGGAACGCCAGTCGCCGCGAGGCGTTGGTGGCAACGCTGGAGGGCCTGGCTGCGCGCCTGCGCTAGAACCGCTCGCCCACCGGCAAGTACCGCCACATCCCCACCGGTATCTTCGCCAGCGGCACCTTGCCGATGCGGATCCGCCGGATCGCCACGACCTCCAGGCCGACCTGCGCGCACATGTCGCGCAGCTGCCCGCCCTGCACGCCCTTCAGCGCGAACCGCAGGCGGATCTCGTTCTGCCAGCTGACCTTGCAGGGCGGCAACGCGCGGCCGTTGTAGTGCAGGCCGTGGCAGAGCCGCTTCAGGCCCCACGGGCCGATGTCGCCGCTGACTTCGACGATGTATTCCTGCTCGATCTCGTCGCCGTCCTCGGTCAGGCGGCGCCAGACGCGGCCGTCCTGGGTCAGCACCATCAGGCCGCTGGCCTCGGCATCGAGCGGCACCAGCGGGGTCAGGCGGTGGAAATGGCGCTCGAGCAGCTGCACGCCCGAGGGGTCTTCCGGCCAGCGTGTCTCGGGCTGCACCAGTCCGGCCGCGGCCTTGCGCCCGCTGATCGTGTCGTAGCCGACCGGCTTGTGCAGCAGCACGGTTGCGGGCTCGTCGGGTTGCTGCGGTGCGGGCATGGGCGGCCAGGCGCGAGGGGGCCTGCAGTCTATCGGCCGGCGCGCCGGCCTGACGTCCCATCGACGATGCGCGCGCTACAGTCATGCGCTTGAAAGGCATCTTCCACTCCCTCCGCAGCTACAACTACCGGCTGTGGGCGGCGGGCGCGCTGGTGTCCAACGTGGGCACGTGGATGCAGCGCATCGGCCAGGACTGGCTGGTGCTGACGGTGCTGACCGACCACAGCGCCACGGCGGTGGGCTGGGTGATGGCGCTGCAGTTCGGGCCGCCGCTGCTGTTGCTGCCGCTCACGGGCTACGTGGCCGACCACTGGGACCGGCGCAAGCTGCTGCTGGCCACCCAGGCCGCGTCCGGACTGCTGGCGCTGGGCCTGGGCGTGCTGACCCTGTCCGGCGCGGTGCAGCTGTGGCACGTGTACGGGTTCGCGCTGTTGCTGGGCTGCGTCACCGCGTTCGATGCGCCGGTGCGGCAGGCCTTCGTCTCGGACCTGGTGGCCGACCACGACCTGGCCAACGCGGTGGCGCTGAACTCGGCGTCGTTCAACGCGGCGCGGATGATCGGGCCGGCGGTGGCGGGGCTGCTGATCGCGGCGGTGGGCGAGGGCTGGCTGTTCGTGGTCAATGCGGGGTCGTACGCGGCGGTGCTGGTGTCGCTGTCGTTCCTGCGCGTGCGGGAGCTGCACGCCGAGGCGCCGCCCGAACACACGCGCGGCAGCCTGCTGGCGGGGTTCGGCTACGTGGCGCGGCGGCCGGACCTGGTGGCGGTGATGCTGATGCTGGCGCTGATCGGCACGTTCGGCTTCAACTTCTCGATCTTCGTGTCCACCATGTCGGTGACGGTGTTCGACGGCGACGCGAGCCAGTACGGCCTGCTGACCTCGGCGATGGCGGTGGGCACGATGTGCGGGGCGCTGCTGTCGGCGCGGCGCCCGGAGCCGGGCATGGTGCTGATGGCGGTGTCCGCGGCGGCGTTCGGGGTCAGCGTGGCGCTGGCGGCGGTGATGCCCGGGCCGGTGTCGTTCGCGGTGGTGCTGTTCTTCGTCGGGCTGGCGGCGCTGACCTTCATGACCGGCAGCAACTCGATGATGCAGCTGACCACCGAGCGCGCGATGCGCGGGCGGGTGCTGGCGCTGCGGGTCGCCGTGGTGATGGGCGGCACGCCGCTGGGCGCACCGCTGGTGGGGTGGGTGGTCGACCGGTTTGGCG
>CAMPJU010000206.1 GCA_946886995.1 uncultured Lysobacteraceae bacterium | reverse complement strand
CTGTCGTCCGTCCCGCCCTGTCCCGTCGACCCCGGAGTCCGCGTGCGCCGCACCGCCCTGCTCGCCACCGCCCTCACCGTCGCCATCGCCAGCTTCGGCAGCCCAGCGCAACAACTGCCCGACATCGGATCCTCGGCGGGCGAGCTGCTGACCCCGTCCGAGCAGGCGCAGTACGGGCAGTTGTTGCTCAGCCAGTTGCGGCATTACGGCTACACCCTCGAGGACCCGTTGCTCAGCGGCTGGCTGCGCCAGGTCGGCGGCCGCCTGGGCGCCGCCAGCGACCAGCCCCGGCAGGACTTCACCTTCTTCCTGCTCGAGGACCGGCAGATCAATGCATTCGCGACGCTGGGGGGCTACATCGGGGTCAACGCGGGCCTGGTGCTGTCGGCCGAGCGCGAGGACGAAGTGGCCAGCGTGCTCGCCCACGAGATCGCGCACGTGACCCAGGACCACGTGCTGCGCAGCGTCGAGCCGGCACAGAAGGCTTCGATCCCGATCCTGCTGGCGATGCTCGGGGTGATCGCGGCCGCGCAGGCGACCGGGGGGCGGTCCGACGACGACGCGACCCAGGCAGCCATCGTCGGCGCGATGAGCCTGATGCAGCAGCGCCAGATCGACTTCACCCGGGCCCACGAATCCGAGGCCGACCGCATCGGCATCGGCAACCTGGATCGCGCCGGCTACGACCCGGCGGCGATGGCGGCCTTCTTCCAGACGCTCCAGGAGGTCGTCAGGGTCAACCAGGGTGGCGACGAGCGCCTGCGGACGCCGGACTACCTGCAGACACACCCGGTCACCCTCACCCGCATCAGCGAGTCGCTGCAGCGCGCGGAGCGCATGGCCCAGGACGGCGAAGCATTCGTGCCCGGGATCGCGCCGAGCGCGAATCCGTTGCTGCCAGGCGGGCTGCAGTTGCCCGCCGAGGCGTTGCGCCCCGACACCGATGTCCGCTTCGGCTGGGCCCGCGAACGCCTGCGCGTGCTCAGCGCCGACACCCCCGCGGAAGCCATTCGCGAATACATGATGGAGAAGACGGCCAGGCCACTCAGCGATGCGCAGCGCTACGGCCTGGCGATCGCGTACCTGCGCGACAACCAGGGTGCCGCGGCGATGGGCCTGCTCGAGCCCCTGCTCGACGCCCACCCCGGCGACCCCTGGCTCGAACTCGCGATGGGCGAAGCCGAAGCCAGGTCGGGCAAGGCCGACGCGGCCGACCGGCGCTTCGAGGCGCTGCTGCGCAGGATGCCGCGCGATCCCGCGGTCGCGATCACCTATGCCGGCGTGCTGGCCGAGCGCGACGACCGCGCCGCCGGTCGCCGTGCGCAGGAAGCCCTCCGGCCATTGCAGGCCATCTCCGGGGACGACCCGAGCTTCCAGCGCACCTTCGCGCGGGCCAGCGAGAACGCCGGTGAACCGGTCCGCGCGGGCGAAGCGTGGGCCGAGGTCGCCTACCTCACCGGCCGGCCGGAGCAGGCATTGCTGCAGCTGCAGACCCTGAAGCTGCGCGAAGACCTGGACTACTACGCGCGGGCCCGGATCGACGCGCGCATCGCGCAGATCACCCCGGTGGTCCTCGAGCTGCGGCGCCAGGGCATCCGCGACGAGGTGCTGGACCGCTACTGACCGGCCACTGCCGGCAGGCAACCGTCATCGGTCCGTCATAAAATTGTCGTGTACTTCCCGGGCCAGCGATGCCTCCCTGCCACCGCGCGAAGGACGCCATGCAGAAGCCTGCCCCCCGCCAGCTCCGCAAGTCCGTCCTGATCGTCGACGACGAACCGGCGATCCGCGACATGGTCGCGTTCGCCCTGCGCCAGGGCGACTACGAACCCGTCCACGCCGGCGATGCCCGCGAGGCCCAGGTCGCGATCGTCGACCGGGTCCCGGACCTGATCCTGCTGGACTGGATGCTGCCGGGCACCAGTGGCCTGGAGCTGGCGCGACGCTGGCGACGCGAAGACCTCACCCGCGAGATCCCGATCATCATGCTCACCGCCCGCGGCGAGGAGAACGACCGGGTGGGCGGACTGGAAGCCGGCGTGGACGACTACGTGGTCAAGCCGTTCTCCGCCCGGGAACTGCTGGCGCGGATCCGCGCGGTGATGCGCCGTTCGCGCGAGGACGACGGGCACGGCAGCGTGCAGGTGGGCGCGCTGCGCATCGACGGCGCGGCGCACCGCGTGCTTGCGCAGGCCGGCGACGGCGAGCAGCCGGTGCAGATCGGCCCCACCGAATACCGGCTCCTGCACTTCTTCATGACCCACCCCAACCGCGTCTACGCCCGCACCCAGCTGCTCGACCACGTGTGGGGCGGCAGCGTCTATGTCGAGGAGCGCACGGTGGACGTGCACATCCGCCGGCTGCGCAAGACGCTCGAGCCGCACGGCCTGGACGGGATGGTGCAGACGGTGCGCGGCGCGGGCTACCGGTTCTCGGCTGCGTGACAGGCACCGCCGGCGCGATCGCATGGCTGCTGGCGGCGATCGCCGCGGGCGCGCTGGGCTGGCAGGCCTGGCAGGCGCGGCAGCTGCGTGCGCAACTGTCGATGCGTGAACGCGCCCAGGCCGACCAGCGCGCGCGCATGCGCCGCCTGCTGTCGATGCTGCATGCCTACCGCGCCGCCGCCGACACCCTGCCGGACGCGATCGTCGCGGTGGAACGCGACAGCCAGCGGGTGGAATGGTTCAACGCGTCGGCCACGCGCCTGCTCGGCCTGTCGTACCCGCGCGACGTCGGCGCACCGATCGGCGACCGGCTGCAGCCGCTGCCGATGGCGCGCTGGCTGTCGATGGGACGCCATGCCGAGCCGATGCTGGACGTCGCATCGCCGGCCGACCCCGCGATCCGCCTGCAGCTGCGCCTGCTGCCCTATTCCGCCGACCTGTGGCTGCTGGTGGTGCGCGACGTCACCAAGCTGATGCGCCTGGAGCACATGCGCCGCGACTTCGTCGCCAACGTCTCCCACGAGCTGCGCACGCCGCTGACCGTGGTCCACGGCTACCTCGACATGGTCGACCCCGACGACCACCCGGAGCTGGCGCCGATGCTCGGCGAGATGCAGCGCCAGTCCCTGCGGATGACCCGGCTGGTCGAGGACCTCCTCACGCTCTCGCGTCTGGAAGCGAAGGAACGACTGGACGAGGAACCCGTGGGGATGGCGGCCATGCTGGCCACCCTGCGGCGCGAGGCCGAGGCGCTCAGCCAGGGGCGGCACACGATCGTCGTCCAGGACGAGGCCGGGATCGACCTGCTGGGCTCGCAACCCGAACTGCACAGCGCGTTCTCCAACCTGGTGGCCAATGCAGTGCGCTATACGCCGGCGGGTGGCACCATCCGGGTCACCTTCCGGCTCGACGGGGACCAACCCGTGCTCAGCGTGCGCGACACCGGCTACGGCATCCCGGCCGACCACCTGCCGCGCCTGACCGAGCGCTTCTACCGCGTGT
>CAMPJU010000205.1 GCA_946886995.1 uncultured Lysobacteraceae bacterium | reverse complement strand
CGCGCGTTCGAGTCGATCGACGGCTTCTCCGGTGGCGAGAAGGCGCGCCTGGCGCTGGCGCTGATCGCGTGGCGGCAGCCCAACGTGCTGCTGCTCGACGAACCGACCAACCACCTCGACCTGGACATGCGCGAAGCGCTGGCCGAGGCGCTGAGCGACTTCGACGGCGCGATCGTGATGGTGTCGCACGACCGGCACCTGATCGGCCTGGTGTGCGAGGAATACTGGCGCGTGCACGACGGCATCGTCGAGCCGTTCGACGGCGACCTGGACGAGTACGCCGCGTGGCTGCGCTCGCGCCAGGGTGCGGACGCCGGCAAGGCCGCGAAAACGGCGAAGGCGCCGCCGTCGCAGCCGGCACCGGCGAAATCCCCGGCAGCGGAACCCGCGAAGGTCAATCCGCATCGCCTGGCCAGGCTCGAGGCGGGCATCGCTGACCTGGAACAGCAGCTCGCGGCGGCCGAAGCCCGGCTCGCCGAGTTGTATGCGGCAGGGGAGACCGCGGAGGCCACGCGGGTTGCCGCGCGCCAGCAGGCGCTCCGCGCGGACCTGGACCGTACCGAAAGCGAACTGCTCGCCCTCTACGAGGCTGCCTGACGTGAACGCGCGAACCCTCCGCTCCATCACTGCCGCCGCGTTGCTGGCGCTCGCCGGATGCGCCCATGTGCCCGACCCGGCGAGCGCGCACGATGCCTTCTTCGACAACCTCCGCGCGTTGTGCGGCCAGGCCTTTGCCGGCACCGTCGAGATCGACCGGCCGGCGGTCCCGGGCAACGACGCCTTCGCCGGCAAGCCGCTGGTGATGCACGTGCGCGACTGCGGCGACGACACGGTGCGGATCCCGTTCCACGTCGGCGACGACCGGTCACGCACGTGGGTGGTCACGCGCACGCCGACCGGATTGCGGCTGAAGCACGACCATCGCCACGAGGACGGGACGCCGGATGCCGTGACCATGTACGGCGGCGACACCCTGCACGCCGGGACGGCCGTGCGCCAGGAATTCCCGGTCGACGATGCTTCGATCGCGATGTTCGAGCGGGAGGGACTCGCCGCGTCGGTCACCAACACCTGGGCAATGGAACTGCAGCCCGGCGGCCACCTCACCTACGAACTCGCGCGGCCCGGCGGCCGCCTGTTCCGCGTCCGCTTCGACCTGGACGGGCCGGTCGCGCCGCCCCCGCCACCCTGGGGCAGCGACTGACCTGCGTCAGTCGCGCAGGAAGTACTCGACCGTCGTCACCACGCGCACCTTCTTGACGTGGGGGCTGCCCTGGTCGCGGTCGTTGATGGTCACCACGCCCTGGTTGGCGTTGCGGATGCCGCCCAGCGTGGCGCCGGAGTCCTGTGCGAACTGCACCGCCGACTCCCGCGCATTGGCCGTCGCCTCGGCGATGAGCGCGGGCTTGATGTCGTTGAGGCCGGTGTAGTCGAACTCCGGGTAGCCGCCCTGTTCGAACAGCACCCCGCGGCCGACGAGTTCGCCACTGCGGCGCAGCGCCGCCAGTGCGTCGTCCACGCGGGTCGTGCGCAGGGTCACCGTGGTGGCGTAGCGATAGCGCTCCGGCGGTCGGTTCTCGCCGTATGCGTAGGTCCAGCGGTCCTCCAGGCGGGGAGGCGACACGGCGATCTCGCCCTCGCCGAACCCGGCGTCAGCGAAGAACGCGCGGATGGTGGCGGTGTTCGCATCGAGCTGCGTGGTGACCGCCCGCAGGTCGTTGCCGCCGACGAAGTGCGGCATCGGCCAGACGACGAGGTCGGCGTCGACGATGCGCTCCGCCGAACCCTTGACCGTCACGTAGCGGTCGTCCGTGCGCAGCTTCGCCATGCCCTGCGCGGCGAACCAGCCGGCGCCGACCAGGCCGATGGCGATCAGCGCGGCGGCGATCAGGGAGGTGGCGGGGCGCATGGTCATGGGACACTCCTTGGCGGTCCGGGCAGCGTACCGCCCCCATCCACGGTCCGCGCACGCGCCGTCGCTGGCCGGGACGGCACATCAAGGGAGTGTTCATGGACAACGAGCTCGTCTATCTCCTGCTGATCTTCGGCCTGCTGGTGGTGCCGCGCTGGCTGCAGCGCTTCAAGCTCCCCGCGCCGATCACCAGCCTGGCGCTCGGCATCGGCGCGATGCTGCTGTGGGGGGACCGCACCCACGACCCCGTGGTCGTGCTGCTGTCGACCATCGGCATCTCGTCGCTGTTCCTGTTCGCCGGACTGGAGGTGGACCCGGCCGAACTGCGCAAGGGATTCCGCCAGCTGGCGACCCACCTGGCGATCCGGATCGCGACGCTGGCGGGCGTGGCCTGGCTGGCGTGGCGCTTCGCCGACCTCCAGTGGCAGGCGGCCGCGCTCGTGGCGCTGGCGCTGCTGACGCCTTCCACCGGCTTCATCCTCGACACGCTGGAGCGGCTGGGCCTGGACGAGGAGGAGCGGTTCTGGGTCACCAGCAAGGCCATCGCCGGCGAGCTGCTGGCGCTGGCGGCGCTGTTCTTCCTGCTGCAGGCCGACGATGCGATGCAGCTGGCGGCGTCGACGTCCGCGATGATCGCCCTCGTCGTCGGCCTGCCGCTGCTGTTCATGGCGCTGGGGCGCTGGGTCGTGCCGCACGCGCGGGGCTCGGAGTTCTCGTTGCTGGTGATGGTGGGGCTGGTGGGCGCGTTCGTGACCTACAAGCTCGGGGTCTACTACCTGGTCGGCGCGTTCATCGCGGGACTTGCCGCGCGGCTGCTGCAGACGCGGATGCCGACCCTGGCCTCGGACGACAACCTCCACGCGTTGCGCCTGTTCGCCACGTTCTTCGTGCCGTTCTACTTCTTCCATGCCGGTACGGGGATCTCGCGCGAGGCGCTGAGCTGGCAGGCGCTGGGCCTGGGCATCGCCATCACCCTGGTCGTGGTGCCGCTGCGGATCGGGATCGTCTGGCTGCAGCGACGGGCGCTGTTCGGCCGGCGCGACGGCAGCAACCTGCGGGTCGCGGTGGCGCTGGCACCGACCCTGGTGTTCACGCTGGTCCTGGCCAACATCCTGCATGCGCGGTTCGGGCTGCCGGACGTGCTGTTCGGCGCCCTCATCCTGTACACGGTCCTGAACACGCTCCTGCCTTCGCTGGTCTTCCAGCAGCCGTTCGACATCGACCCGCTGGACAGCCGCGTCGAGACCCACCCCGAGGACCGCATCGCCCCGCCACGCGCCCCTTGATCGGCCGGCGTCCGCCCCCAGACCGGGCAGCCGCTACCATGCACCCCCGACGAGACCGACCCGAAGCACCATGCCCATCTACGCCTTCGAATGCGCCGAGTGCGGCCACGACTTCGACCGACTGCAGAAGCTGTCCGATCCCGATCCGGCCGCCTGCCCGGCGTGCGGCGCGGCCGCCGTGAAGCGGCGCCTCACCGCGCCCTCGTTCCGGCTGTCCGGCAGCGGCTGGTACGAAACCGACTTCAAGAAG
>CAMPJU010000204.1 GCA_946886995.1 uncultured Lysobacteraceae bacterium | reverse complement strand
TTCCAGACCGAGTTCCGCACGCTGACCGCCGGCACCGGCCTGCTGTTCCACGTGTTCGACCACTACGGTCCGAAGGCCGACGGCGAGATCGGCCAGCGCCAGAACGGCGTGCTGATCTCCAACGGCACCGGCCCCTCCCCCGCCTACGCGCAGATCGCGATGCAGGAGCGCGGGCGGCTGTTCATCGAGCCGGGCGAGGAGATCTACGAGGGCCAGGTGATCGGCATCAACGCGAAGGACAACGACCTGACGGTCAACGCCCTGCGCGGCAAGCAGCTGACCAACTTCCGCGCCGCGGGCAAGGACCAGGACGAGGGCCTGATCCCGCCCATCAAGTTCTCGCTCGAGCAGGCGCTGGAGTTCATCGACGACGACGAGCTGGTCGAGGTCACGCCGAAGGCGATCCGCCTGCGCAAGAAGCTGCGCACCGAAGTCGATCGCAAGCGCGCCTCGCGCGCCGCCTGAGCCTGCAGGAACCCCGCCTCGGCAAAGCCTCTCTCGTGAGGCCTACAAAGCGCCGAGGTGCCCCTGCTTGCGCACCACGAGCATCGCGGTCTCGAGCGCCTGCTCGTAGTTGAGGCGCGGGTCGACGGTGGAACGATACGCGCGGCCCAGGTCCTGCTCGGTCAGCTCGCGGGCGCCGCCGAGGCATTCGGTGACGTCCTCGCCGGTCAGCTCCAGGTGCACGCCGCCAAGCCGGGTGCCGGCGGCCGCATGCAGGTCGAAGCTCTGTTCGAGTTCGCTGCGGATGTTCGAGAAGCGACGGGTCTTGTAGCCGTTGGCCGTCGATTCGGTGTTGCCGTGCATCGGATCGCAGACCCACAGCACGCGGCGGCCATCGCGGCGGATCGCCTCCAGCAGCGGCGGCAGCCTGCGCGCCACTTCGCCCGCGCCCATGCGGTGCACCAGCGTGAGCCTGCCGGGCTCGTCGTCCGGATTGAGCACGTCGACCAGTCGCAGCACGTGGTCCACGTCCATCGACGGACCGACCTTCACCGCGACGGGGTTGCGGATGCCGCGGAAGTATTCGACATGCGCGCCATCGAGCGCGGCCGTGCGCATCCCGATCCACGGCAGGTGCGTGCCGAGGTTGAACCAGCCCCACTGGCGCGGGACCTGGCGCGTGTGCGCCTCCTCGTACGGCAGCAGCAACGCCTCGTGCGAGGTGTAGAAGTCCACCCGGTTTAGGTTGTGCACCTCCGCGCCGGACAGCGTCTCCATGAACCTGACCGCGTCGCCGATGCCCTCGACCATCCGGTGGTACTCGTCGGCCAGCGGCGAGTGGCCGACCCAGCCGAGGTCCCAGTATTCCGGGTGGTGCAGGTCCGCGAAGCCGCCGTCGATCAGCGAGCGGACGAAGTTCATCGTCATCGCCGAGCGCGCATGCGCCTTGATCATGCGCCGCGGATCCGGCGTGCGGGCGGCCGGGGTGAACTCCGGGCCGTTGACGATGTCGCCGCGATAGCACGGAAGCGTGAGGCCATCCCGGGTCTCGGTGCCCGCCGACCGCGGCTTGGCGTACTGGCCCGCGAACCGCCCCACGCGCACCACCGGCAGGCGCATGCCGTGCACGAGCACGAGGCTCATCTGCAGCAGCACCTTCAGGCGGTTGGAGATGACCTCCGGGGTGCAGTCGGCGAAGCTCTCCGCGCAGTCGCCGCCCTGCAGCAGGAAGCGCTTGCCGTCCTGCGCCTCCGACAACTGCTGCTTGAGCGCGAGGATCTCCCAGGACGTCACCAGCGGAGGCAACGCGTGGAGTTCCTCCAGCGCCAGCGCCAATGCGCCCTCGTCCGGATACGTCGGTTGCTGGCTGGCGGGCCGCGCACGCCAGCTGCCGGGGCTCCAGCCGTCGGCGAGGTTGACCGGCTGCACGCGCGGCCTGGGTTCGTTGCGGGACATCAGCGCATCATCCGCGCCGCCGCGTGAACGCGGCCAGCGCGCCCCAGGCACCCAGGGCCACGAACCACGCCAGGCTCCATGCCGGCATCGAGAGGCCCAGGAACGTCCAGTCGACGTTGGCGCATTCGCCAGAACCGGTCAGCACGTCGCGCAACACGCCGACGACGGGCATGGTCTGCATCATCCAGTCGAGCCCGGGCCCGCATGCCGGCACCTGGTCGGCCGGCAGGTTCTGCAACCAGACATGCCGGCCCGCGATGCCCGCGCCGATCGCCGCGACCAGCAACACGACCACACCCCACGCGCGACGGGCCCCTGCCCCTGCCGGCGCGGCCAGTCCGGCCAGCAGGAACACCACGCCCAGCGCGGCGAACGCCACGCGCTGGAAGATGCACAGCGGGCATGGCAGCAACCCGAGCTGGAACTGGCTGTAGAGCGCGAATGCGATCAGCGCGGCACAGGCCAGGAAGCCGGCGAGGCACTGCTGGCGGAAGGACCAGCGAAGGGGATTCGGATTCATCGGGCCATTATCGCCGCAACGCAGGGCCGAAAGAAAAAGGCCCCGGTGCTTCCACCGGGGCCCTTCGATCTGCTTGCCTGCCGCCGCTTATTCCGCGGCAGCCTCTGCCTCGGGCCGGTCGACCAGCTCGACGTACGCCATCGGCGCGTTGTCGCCGGGACGGAACCCGCACTTGAGGATGCGCAGGTAGCCGCCGGGACGCGACTGGTAGCGCGGGCCGAGCTCGACGAACAGCTTGCCCACCGCTTCCTTGTCGCGCAGGCGCGAGAAGGCGAGGCGGCGATTGGCCACGCCGTCGGTCTTGGACATGGTGATCAGCGGCTCCGCCACGCGGCGCAGCTCCTTGGCCTTCGGCAGCGTGGTGCGGATCAGCCCATGCTTGAACAGCGACGCGGCCATGTTGCTGAACATCGCTTCGCGGTGCGCGCTGGTGCGGCTGAACTTACGTCCGGATTTCTGGTGGCGCATTGTCGTGGTTCCTAAAAGTCGGGTGCCGGCGAGCTGCCGATCAGCCCATCATGCCGTGCGAAGCGACGCCCGCAGGCGGCCAGTTCTCGAGCTTCATGCCGAGCGAAAGGCCACGCTGCGCGAGCACTTCCTTGATCTCGGTGAGCGACTTCTTGCCCAGGTTCGGCGTCTTCAGCAGCTCGACCTCGGTCTTCTGGATCAGGTCGCCGATGTAGTAGATGCTCTCGGCCTTGAGGCAGTTGGCCGAACGCACCGTCAGCTCCAGGTCGTCGATCGGGCGCAGCAGCACCGGGTCGACGCCGGTGGCGGCCGGCTTCGCCGCACCGCGGTCGCGGTGGGTGAAGTCGCCGAACACCGACAGCTGGTCGCTGAGGATGTCGGCGGCGGTGCGCACGGCTTCCTCGGCGTCGATCGTGCCGTTGGTCTCGATGTCCAGCACCAGCTTGTCCAGGTCGGTGCGCTGCTCGACACGTGCTGCCTCGACGGCGTACGCGACGCGGCGGACCGGCGAGAACGACGCATCCAGCATCAGGCGACCGATGGTGCGGGTCTCCTCGTCCGG
>CAMPJU010000203.1 GCA_946886995.1 uncultured Lysobacteraceae bacterium | reverse complement strand
GTCCGCCTGCGACGACCGCCGCGACGATGCCGCGCTCGACGACGCGGCCAATCCCCCCCCGGCCGCCACCGAACCCGCGCCGACCGACATGCCCGACGCGGGCATGCCCGGCGACGGCACCACCGACGACGGCATGGCCGATCCCGATGCCGCGGTCACCGTCACCAGCGTCGAGCTGGGCAACGAGGTCGGCGCCGACAACCGGGTGACCGCGCCGATCAGCGTCTTCACCACCAGCGATACCGTCCATGCCTCGGTGGTCACCGACGGCAGCGGCGGCACCGTCTCCACGCGCTGGACCTTCGAGGACGGCCAGGTGGTGCACACCGAGGACAAGATCGTCCCGGCCGGCGAGCAGGTGACCGACTTCATGATCACCAACCCGTCCGGCTGGCCGACCGGCACCTACACCCTGGAGGTGATGGTGGACGGGCAGATGGTGCAGACGCGGGATTTCGAAGTGCGCTGATCCATCGCGTCGTCAGCAACACGGGGCGCGGCGCGAGCCGCGCCCCTTTTTTGTGGACAATGGACGGTCCCCGCACGGCAGAAGCGAATCCCATGGCGAACGCCCCCACGATCCTCTACACCCTCACCGACGAGGCCCCGTACCTGGCGACCCAGTCGCTGCTGCCGATCGTGCAGGCATTCGCGCGCACCGCGGGCATCGCCGTGGAGACCCGCGACATCTCGCTCGCCGCGCGGATCCTGGCGCAGTTCCCCGACCGGCTGCCGGCGGACCGCCGCATGCCGGACGACCTGGCGGAGCTGGGCGAACTGGCGAAGACGCCGGACGCCAACATCATCAAGCTGCCCAACATCAGCGCGTCGGTGCCGCAGCTGAAGGGCGCGATCGCGGAGCTGCAGGCACAGGGCTTCGACATCCCCGACTATCCCGACGAGCCGTCCACCGACGCGC
Source organism: uncultured Lysobacteraceae bacterium (assembly GCA_946886995.1). Next base: position 2,545 of record CAMPJU010000203.1, on the reverse strand, counting down.
AGCGCGACGCGCGCGCGCGCTACGACCGGGTCAAGGGCAGCGCGGTGAACCCGGTGCTGCGCGAGGGCAACTCCGACCGCCGCGCGCCGAAGTCGGTGAAGGACTATGCGCGCGCGCATCCGCACCGGATGGGGCGCTGGGAAGCGGGGTCGCAGGCGCACGTGGCGCACATGCAGGCCGGCGACTTCTACGGCAGCGAGCAGTCCACGCGGGTCGACGCGGCCGGATCCGTGCGCATCGAACTGCTGGGCGACGACGGCGTGACCACCGTGCTGAAGGACGCCGTCGCACTGCAGGCCGGCGAGGTGATCGACGCGGCGGTGATGGACACCCGCCTGCTGGCGGACTTCATCGACGCGCAGGTCGACGACGCGAAGGCGCGCGGCGTGCTGTTCTCGCTGCACCTGAAGGCGACGATGATGAAGGTGTCCGACCCGATCATCTTCGGCGTCGCGGTCAACCGCTTCTACGCGCCGGTGCTGGCGAAGCACGACCGGGAACTGGTCGCCGCCGGCTTCGACCCGAACAACGGCATCGGGGACCTGTACGCGCGGCTGCCCTCGCTGCCCGCGGACTTCCAGGCGTCGATCAAGGCCGACATCGAGGCGCTGTACGCCGAGCGCCCCGGCCTGGCGATGGTGAATTCCGACAAGGGCATCACCAACCTGCACGTCCCCAGCGACGTCATCGTCGACGCGTCGATGCCGGCGATGATCCGCGACGGCGGCCGCATGTGGAACGCGGCGGGCGAGCTGCAGGACGCCAAGGCGATCATCCCGGACCGCAGCTACGCGGGCATCTACCAGGCGGTGATCGAGGACTGCAAGGCCAACGGCGCGTTCGACCCGGCCACGATGGGCAGCGTGCCCAACGTCGGCCTGATGGCGCAGAAGGCCGAGGAGTACGGCAGCCACGACAAGACGTTCCGGATCGCGCGCGACGGCGCGGTGCGGGTGGTCGACGAGGCCGGCAAGGTCCTGCTGCAGCACGCGGTGCGCGCCGGCGACATCTGGCGGATGTGCCAGACGAAGGACGCACCGGTCCGCGACTGGGTGCGGCTGGCCGTGGAGCGTGCCCGCCTGTCCGGCACGCCGGCCGTGTTCTGGCTCGACCCGGCGCGCGCGCACGACGCGCAGCTCATCCAAAAGGTGGAGGCCTACCTGCGCGACCACGACACCGCTGGCCTGGACATCCGGATCCTGCCGCCTGTGGACGCGATGCGTTTCTCGCTGGCGCGCATCCGCCGTGGCGAGGACACCATCTCCGTCACCGGCAACGTGCTGCGCGACTACCTGACCGACCTGTTCCCGATCATGGAGCTGGGCACCAGCGCCAAGATGCTGTCGGTGGTGCCGCTGATGGCCGGCGGCGGCCTGTTCGAGACCGGCGCCGGCGGCAGCGCGCCCAAGCACGTGCAGCAGTTCACCGCGGAGAACTACCTGCGCTGGGATTCGCTGGGCGAGTTCCTGGCTCTGGCCGCGTCACTGGAACACCTCGCTGCACGCACGGGCAATGCCAGGGCGCAGGTGCTGGCCGACGCGCTGGACGTGGCCAATGCGAAGTTCCTGGAGGCCGACAAGTCGCCGACCCGCAAGCTGGGCGGCATCGACAATCGCGGCAGCCACTTCTACCTGGCGCTGTACTGGGCGCAGGCCCTGGCGGCGCAGGACGCCGACGCGGGCCTCAAGGCCGCGTTCGCGCCGCTGGCCGACGCCCTGGCCGCCAACGAGCAGGCGATCGTCGACGAACTCGTCGCGGTGCAGGGCAAGCCGGTGGAGATCGGCGGCTACTACCGCCCCGACCTCGCCCTGGCCGGGCCGGCGATGCGCCCGAGCCCGACCTTCAACGCCGCGCTCGCAACGGTCTAGCGGCAGCCGCAGGCCACCGGGACCTGGGACGCCGGCGCGATCGCGCGCCGGACCAGGCGGGCGGGCAGTCCCCGCAGGGACGGGAAGGCGCTGCGCGTCGCCACCGCATTGCCGTACCCCTCCGCGTAGCTGCGGGGCGGGTCGGCGAAGCGCGTGTCATGCAGGTGGCCGTGCAGGAACAGCAGGTCCTTGTAGAGGCTCATCGTGTCTCTCCGGTGGCGGGCGGGGTGCCCTACCTTCTTGAACGAGGCACAAGTTAGGCGCACGCTGAGCCAGTGAAAAGCGACTGTTTTGCGACCCAGGCTTGAATCGAATTCAAGGTAACGCGCCCCGATGAGCCGCCTCCCGCTGCATGCCCTGCCCGGCTTCGCCGCCGCCGCCCGGAGCGGCAACCTCACCCGCGCGGCCGAGGCCATGCACCTCACCGTGAGCGCGTTGAGCCACCAGGTCCGCACGCTCGAGGAGCGCCTCGGCCGGCGGCTGTTCGTGCGCAACGCGCGCGGGGTGTCGCTCACCGAGGCGGGCGAGCGACTGATGGCCCAGGTCGGCCCGCACCTGGACGCACTCGAGGACGCGCTGCGACCGCAGGTCGCACGCCGGGAGGACGTCCTGACGCTGAGCGTCATGCCGTCGATGGCGTCGGCCGCGGCCTCGGCGGCCTTGTTGATGCCGCGCTG
>CAMPJU010000202.1 GCA_946886995.1 uncultured Lysobacteraceae bacterium | reverse complement strand
GCGCCGAGGATGTGGTTGTCCGGGATCACCTTCCCGAAGCGCTTGCCCGAGTCGAAGTCGGACGTCTGGAAGCGCAGGCAACCACCGCTGCCGGCGCCGCGGAGCTGCACCGCCTGCGGCCGCGTCAGCGGGATCCCCTTCGCGATGCTGTCCGCGCCGTGGGTCTCGATCAGCTCGTTGAGGAACCGACTGACCTGGCGCGCGTTGCGGCTGGCCTCCGACGTGCCCTTCTTCGAGTTGTCCAGCTCCTCCATGACCTGCATCGGCAGGAACACGTCGTGTTCCTCGAACCGGAACAGCGCCGTCGGGTCGTGCATCAGCACGTTCGTGTCCAGCACGTAACAGCGCTTGCCCTTGGTCATTCGGAGGTGTGTTCCTTCAGGGTGTCGAGGACGGCCTGTGCATGGCCGGGAACCTTCACCTTCCGCCATGCCGCGCGGACGACGCCCTGCGGGTCGATGAGGAAGGTGCTGCGCTCCACGCCGATGAACTCGCGGCCGTAGAGCTTCTTGGGCTTGATGACGTCGAACGCCCGGCACAGCGCCTCGTCCGGGTCGCTGGCGAGCTCGAAGCCGAACCCCTGCTTCTCGCGGAACCTGTCGTGCGACTTCAGCGAGTCCCGCGATGCGCCGACGACGGTCGCGCCCAGCTTGCGGAACTTCGGCAGCAATGCGTTGAAGTCGTTGCCCTCGGTGGTGCAGCCCGGCGTGCTGTCCTTCGGATAGAAGTACAGGACCAGCCACCGGCCGTCGCCTTCGGACAAGAGGTCGGAGAGTGTCGTGGTGGAGCCGGTGGTCGTGGCGCTGCTGGTCAGCGCGATCGGCAGGGCGAGCGTGGACTTGGGGAGCTTCTTGCCAGCTTCGATCATGTGCGTTGCTTCACCTTCAGAACTTCATCGGATCCATGATCGCGTCGAGGTTCAGGTGGTCGCAGAATTCCAGGAAGTCGTCGCGCAGCGCCGCGATGTGCATGTCCGACGGAATCCCGACCGTGACCTGCGCGGAGAACATGTCCGCGCCGGTCTGCATCGCCCGGTAGCGCGAGCAGTGCAGGCTCTCGATGGTGATGCCCTGTCGGTCGAAGAAGTCCGCCAGCTGGAACAGGATGCCGGGCTTGTCGGCGGCGACCACCTCGACCACGTAGGGCAGCAGGTTGGACTGCACCGGCTTGGGGCCCGTGCGGTACCAGACCAGCTTCAGGCCTTCCTCGCGCTCCAGCCGAGTGAGCATCGCCTCGAGCTTGGCGACCGAATCCCAGGAGCCGGTGGCCAGCGCGGACACCGAGACGTCGCGGCCGACCGTGCTCAGGCGGGTGTCGACCAGGTTGCAGCCGCTGTCGGCGATGCGGCGGGTGACCGCCAGCAACGGAGACTGCGGATGCGTGGTGTACGCGTTGATCAGCAGGTGGTTTTCGGTCGGCGACGGCGGCCGTGGAGCGTTGTCGGTCAAGGCGGCGTCCGCAGCGGGGGAGCGCCCCGGCAGGCGCCAGGGTCGAGGCCAGCATACTGGGGCGCGCTCCGGCGCCGCAAGGGAAGGCGCATGGGTCGAGCCGGCGCCGGCGCGCATGAAGATCGCGCAGCGTGCGTGCACGGCGCTGGGCGTATCATCGGGGGCCCTCCAGCGGCCACCCCACGGGTGAAGACTTGCGACTGACCGGCAGCATCACCGCCCTCGCCACGCCGTTCACCGCCGACGGCGAGCTCGACCTCGACGCCTGGCATCGCCTCGTCGCCGGACAGCTGGATGCCGGCACCCAGGCGCTGGTCGTGGCCGGCTCGACGGGCGAGGCCGCCGCGCTGTTCGACGCCGAGTTCGACACGCTGCTGCGCACCGCCGTGCAACAGGTCGCGGGCCGGGTGCCGGTGCTCGCCGGGACGGGCATGTCCAACACGGTCAAGACGATGGAGCAGACGCGCCGCGCCGCGGTGCTCGGCGCCGACGCCGCGCTCGTGGTCACGCCGCCGTACGTGCGGCCGACCCAGGACGGCCTGGTCGCGCATTTCCGCGCCGTCGCCAACGACGGTGCGCTGCCGCTCGTCCTCTACAACGTGCCCGGCCGCACCGGTTGCGACATGTCGCCGGAAACGGTCGCCGCGCTCGCCGGCCACCCGCGCATCATCGGCGTCAAGGAGGCGCGCAACGACCCGGAGCGCATGGACGCCCTGCTGCCGCTGGCCGGCGACGGTTTCAGCGTGCTGAGCGGCGACGATCCGACGGCATGCCGCGCACTGCTCGCCGGCGCCGATGGCGTGGTGTCGGTGGCGTCCAACATCGTCCCGGCCGCGTTCCGTCGGTTGTGCGACCTCGGCCGGGCCGGCGATGCCGATGCCGCGCGTGCGCTGGATGCCAGGCTGCAGCCGGTCTTCGAATTCCTGGGCGTCGAATCCAACCCGATCCCGGTCAAGGCGATCCTGGCCGGGCAGGGCATCGGCGCGGGCCTGCGCCTTCCGCTGCTGCCGTTGTCGGTGCAACATCGCGAAGCCGCCGCGCGGATGGCCACGGCGGTCTCGGCGCTCGAACAGGACTGCCGGGCCGCGGCGTGATCGCCGCGGCATTCCCCGAACCACCCCATACGTCCACCGGAGATCCACCCATGCGCCATTCCGTCACCGCATCCTTCCGCCCGGCCGGGCGCACCGCGTTGCTTGCCGCGATCGCGGTCGCGCTGCTCGCCACCTCGGGCTGCAGCTGGTTCGGCAGGGATTCGCTGTACGACCTGAGCGAGGACCAGCGTCCACTGGAAGTGCCGCCCGACCTCGACCTGCCGCAGACGACCGGCGCGGTGCAGCCCGAGGCGCCGGCGTCCGCGTTGCGCTCGCAGACGGGCGCGCAGCAGTCGGCTTCGACCGCCACGACCAGCGCCGGCGCAGGCGGCGGCTTCAACGTCGCGATGCCGCGCGACCAGGCGTTCGCCCGCGTGGGCGATGCGCTCGCGGGCGTGGAGGGCCTGGAAATCGCGACCCGGGCCGAACTGCTCGGCGCCTACGACGTCAGCTACATGGGAAGCAACTTCCTGGTGCGCGTCACCGCCGTGGACGCGGGCACCTACGTCTCCGCGGTCGACCCGCGTGGCCTGCCCGCGCAGGGCGAGGGCCCGACGACCCTGCTCGCCGCGCTCAAGGCCGCGCTCGGCGGCCAGTAGTCCGGTCCCGCGTCAGCGTTCCAGGAGGGGGAGCTTGTCGGGCTTCCCCTCCCATTCCTTCGCGTCGGGCGGCGCGTCCTTGCGTGCGGTGATCACCGGCCAGTCCTTCGCCAGTTCCGCGTTGAGCGCGATGAACGGCTCCTGCCCGGCGGGGACGTCGTCCTCGGGATAGATCGCGTTGATCGGGCATTCCGGCTCGCACAGCGTGCAGTCGATGCACTCGTCCGGATCGATCACCAGGAAGTTCGGACCTTCGTGGAAACAGTCGACCGGGCACACCTCGACGCAGTCGGTGTACTTGCACTTGATGCAGTTCTCGGTGACGACGAAGGGCATTT
>CAMPJU010000201.1 GCA_946886995.1 uncultured Lysobacteraceae bacterium | reverse complement strand
GCGAGCTGGTAGTGGCGCTGAAGTCGCTCGGGTGCCGGGTCAGCCTGTTCGTCGACGCGGGCGATCCGCTGGTCGAGCGCGCGGCCGACGTCGGCGCGGATCGGGTGGAGCTGTACACCGGGCCGTATGCGGCCGCGCACGCCGCCGGCGACGCGTCGCGCGCGCTGGCGGACTGCGTGGACACCGCACGGCGCGCACGTGCGGCCAGTCTCGGCGTCAACGCCGGCCACGACCTGGACCAGGCCAACCTCGGCGCATTCGCGCGCGCGGTGCCGGGGCTGCTGGAAGTCTCGATCGGCCACGCGCTGGTCGGCGAGGCGCTGCACGCGGGACTGGATGCGACGGTTCGCGCGTATCTGGCCATTCTCGGTGAGGCGTCCCGGGTGGCGGAAGCGCGCCCGCGCGCCGAAGGCTGAGTCTCACCCCCGGCGACGGGGCTGCGGCACACTGGACGCGATGCCAGACGCGCCCGCACCTTCCGCCGCGAATCCCGGGGATTTCCGCCTCTACCACTCGAATTCGCTCGAGGTGCTGGCCGGGCTGCTGGCGGCGGAACTCCGCGCGCCCGCGCCCGGGCAACCGCTGCTGGCACCCGACACGATCCTGGTCCCGCAGGTGGCGATGCGCCGCTGGCTGCAGGCCACGCTGGCGGCCGAGCACGGCATCGCGGCGAACCTGGAGTTCCTGACGCCCGGTGAGTTCGTCGGCCGCGCGCTCGCGGCCAACGCGCCGGACGGCAGGGATGTCGACGGCACGCTCGATGGCGGGATGCTCGATGCCGCGACGCTGCGCTGGCACCTGCACGCGGCGCTGATCGACCCGGCCGTGCTGGCGACGCCCGCGCTCGCCGCGATCGCCGCGCACCTGGACGGCGACAAGGGCCTGCGCGCCTGGGCGCTTGCGGGCGAGCTGGCCGCGGTGTTCGAAAAGTACCAGGCCTGGCGGCGCGACTGGCTGCTGCGCTGGGAGGGTGGTGCCGACCTGGACGATCCGCAGGCGATCCTCTGGCGCACCGTCGCCATCGGGCGCGAGCATCGTGCGCGGCGCATCCAGGCCTACCTGGCGCGGTTCGGCGACGGCCATGTGCTTCCCGCGGGCCTGCCATCGCGGATGTTCGCTTTCGCCACGCTCAATGTCTCGCCGGACGTGCTGCGCGTGGTGGCGACGCAGGCACGCGCGGGCACGCTGCACTTCTACCTGCCGACGCCAACGAAGGCGTACTGGGGCGACCTGCGGTCGCTCGGCGCGCAGCTGCGCGCGGGCGAGGATCCGTTCGCGGACGGCGGCGGCCGCAACCCGCTGCTGCGTGACTGGGGCGCCGCGGGGCGCGACTTCATGGCACTGCTGGGCAGCTACGAGGTCGTGCATCCCTCCGGGGAGATCGCGGCGTACGCCGACCCCGAGATGGCGGGTCCACCGGAGTTGCTGCTATCTCGCCTGCAGGCCGACCTGTTCCACGATCGCCCCGAGCCCGGTGGCGCCTTGCGCCCGGTGGTCGACCCCGGCGATCCGAGCCTGCAGGCGCATGCCTGCCACACGCGCCTGCGCGAACTGCAGGTGCTGCACGACCGCCTGCGCGCGCTGCTCGAGGACCCACGCTTCGATCCGCCGCTCCAGCCGCGCGAGATCGCCGTGCTGGCGCCGGACATCGATCCGTACGTGCCGTACCTCGACGCCGTGTTCGGCGGGCGGGGCGACGGCGGCGGCACGGCGATCCCGTGGGCGGTGGCCGATGCCAGTCCGCTGGCCGGGGAGCCGCTCGCCGCGGCGTTCCTGCGCCTGCTTGCGCTGCCGGTCTCGCGCTTCGGACTGGACGAGACGCTTGACCTGCTGGCCAGTCCGCCGCTGGCCGAGGCCGCGGGACTGGATGCGGGCGCGTTCGACCGGCTGCGTGGCTGGCTGCGCGACGCGGGCGCACGCTGGGGCCTGGACGCCGCGCACCGCGCAAGGCGCGGCGCGCCTGCGGACGATGCGTACACCTGGCAGTTCGCGCTCGACCGGCTGCTGCTTGGCCACGCCAGCGGCGACGGCGCCGACATCGCCGGCGACGACGCCGTGGTCGCGCCCTGGCCAGGCCTGGAGGGAGGCTCGCTGGAGGCGCTCGACGTGCTGCTGCGCCTGCTGCGGGTGCTCGCGGTGCACGAACGCGCGCTCGGAGAGGCGATGCCGCCGGCGCGCTGGCGCGAGCGCCTGCTCGGCCTGCTCGACGCCCTGCTGCCGGGCCCGCTCGCGACCCGCGGCGGCGAGCGCGCGCTGGAGCGCCTGCGTGCACTGGTGGACGCGTTCGCGAAGGACGCCGGGCGCGCGGGCTTCGACGCCCCGGTCCCCGCGGAGGTCGTGCGCGCGCATTTCGCCGCGGTGCTCGGCGAGGCGGACACGCGTGCGCCGCTGCTCACCGGCGGCGTCAGCTTCGCGCGCATGGTGCCGATGCGGCTGCTGCCGTTCCGGGTGATCTGCCTGCTGGGCATGAACGACGGCGAGTTCCCGCGACGCGATCCCGCCGCCGGGCTCAACCGCCTGACCTCGGAACTGGGGACGGACCGGCGCCGCCATGGCGACCGCTCCACGCGCGACGACGACCGCTTCCTGTTCCTGCAGCTCTTCGCCTCGGCGCAGGACGTGTTCTACGTGAGCTGGATTGGCGCCGATCCGCGCGACGGCAGCCGGCGGGAGCCCTCGGCGCTGGTGTCGGAACTGCTGGCCGCGGCGGCGGCGTGCCACGCGGACGCCGATCCGGAAGCGCTGGTGCTGAGGCACCCGCTGCAACCGTTTTCGCCCGCGGCGTTCGGCAGCGAGGATCCGCGGCATTTCAGCTACCGCGCGCACTGGCATCCCCGTGCGGTCCGGCTCTCGGGCGCGCGCGCGCCGATGGGGCCGGGGCTCGCGCGGTACGCCGCGCTGGCGCCGCCGGAAGATCCGAAAGAGCTCCCGCTCGCGTCGCTGTGCCGGTTCCTGCTGGATCCGGCCGGCCAGTTCCTGCAGAAGCGGCTGGGCCTGCGCCTGCCGGCGTTCGAGCGCGCGACGGAGGACATCGAGCCGCTCTCGGCGCCCGGCCACGGGCTGGAGCGCCACCGGTTGCAGCACGCCGTGTTCGAAGCGCTGCTCGCGGGAACCGATGCCGATGCCATGCACGGTGCGCTGCGTGCGCGCGGGCTGTTGCCGTCCGGCCCGCTGGGGCGGCGCGCGCTGGACGGGATGCTGCGCGAGGTGGGCCCGTACGCGGAGCGGTTCCGCCGCTGGCGCGGCGACGCGGATGCGCCGCTGGCGCCGCGCCTCCTGGAGGTGGAGATCGACGGCTTGCGCCTGCACGCGCGCCTGCGCGGCCTGTGGCCGGCGGGCGCCGTGCGGCTGCGTTTCGGCGCGCCGAACGGGCCGTCGGTGATTCGCAACGGACTGGACTGGCTGCTCGCCGGCGCGGCGGGTGCCGGGCTGCCGCTGTACGAGTTCCAGGAGGACGAGGACGGCGACATCGGTCCGCACGTGCG
>CAMPJU010000200.1 GCA_946886995.1 uncultured Lysobacteraceae bacterium | reverse complement strand
GGAGGCGCCGCCACCCGCGACTTCCATGCGCACGTTGCCGGCTAGCTCGCGTCGCTGGGCGCGTTCGCGACGCATCGACTCGAGCCGGCGCACGCGGCCCTCGTCGCGTGTCCGCCGCGCCTTGATCCCCTGCCGGATCCACGCTTCCTCCTGCGCCAGCAGCTTGTCGAAGCGTTCGGCTTCCTGCGCCTCCGCGTTCAGGCGTTCCTCGCGCCGGCGCACGTAATTCGCCCAGTCGCCAGGCCAGCTGGTCACGCGCCCGCGATCGATCTCGACGATGCGCGTGGCGAGCGCGCGCAGGAAGCGCCGGTCGTGGGTGACGAACACCAGCGCCCCGCTCCACCCCAGCAGCAGGCCTTCCAGCCAGTCGATGGCCGCGATGTCCAGGTGGTTGGTCGGCTCGTCCAGGAGCAGCACGTCCGGCGCCGACACCAGCGCGCGCGCCAGCAGCACGCGCCGCTTGAGGCCCCCGGACAGGCCCGCGAACGGCGCATCGCCGTCGAGGCCGAGCCGGTGCAGCGTCTCCGTCACGCGCTGGTCGAGCGACCAGCCGTGTGCATCCTCGATCTTCGCCTGCACCCGCGCCAGCGCGTCCATGTCCACCTCGGCCGCGTGGCTGAGGTGGTGGAATTCCGCCAGCCAGCCGCCCACTTCGCCGAGGCCGTCGGCGACGACGTCCCAGACGTCGCCGCCCGCGCCGGCGGGCACTTCCTGCTCCAGCCGGGCGATCCGGGTACCGCCTTCGACGCGCACTTCGCCGTCGTCCGGGCGCAGCGTCCCGTCGAGCAGCTTCAGCAACGTGGACTTGCCGGCGCCGTTGCGGCCGATCAGGGCGATGCGCTCGCCGGCATCGATCGCCAGCGCGACATCTTCGAGCAACAAGGGGCCGCCGACGCCATAGTCGACGCCCTGCAGGGTGACCAGGGGCATGTGCGGATTCTACGGCGCCCGGGGCTTCACGCGGCCCGGCTACCCTGTACCGGCGCCCCGGAGCCGCCATGGAACGCGAACTGATGTACGGCATCGACGCCATGTGGATCGCGGCAGCATTGCTGGTCGCGCTGCTGCTGGCCATCGACGGCGGCTTCCGCCTCGGCCGGCGCCGCGAGCGCGCCGAATCGGCGCCCGCGAAAGCGCACCTCAACGCGATCCAGGCATCGATGCTCGGCATCCTCGCGCTGCTGCTGGGGTTCACGTTTTCCTCGGCGCTGGAGCGTTTCGAAGCACGCAGCCAGGCGGTGGTCGCCGAAGCGAATGCGATCGGCACGGCCTGGCAGCGCGCCGGGTTGCTGCCGGCCGCCCACCAGCGGGAAGCGCGCGCCGCGCTGCGCGATTACCTCGACACCAGGATCGTCGCCAACGGCCTGGCGACGGACCATTACGACGGCATCGATGCGATGCGGGTCAGGACCTCGGCGGCCCAGGCGCGCCTGTGGGAGACGGCCCTTCGCGCCGCGGCGGCCGACCCGCATCCGGTGACCACCGGCCTGTACGCAGAGTCGATCAACGCCGTGGTCGATGCCTACGTGCTGCGCAATGCCGCGCTCGACCGGCACGTGCCGGAGGTCGTGCTGTTCCTGCTGATGGCCACGTTCCTGATGGTCGGGCTGGTGATCGGCTTCGCGATGGGGGTGGCGGGCGTCCGCCACTCGCTGGCCAGCCACCTGATGGTCGCGCTCATCGCCTTCCTGGTCTTCATCATCCTCGACCTGGATCGCCCCAGGCGCGGGATGGTGCTGGTGGACCAGGGCAGCCTGATCGCGCTGCGCGCGGAGATCGGCCGCCAGGACAGGACGGACTGACGGCTCGACCAGCGCCGGCGGCGCTTACGGCGCCGGCCGGCTCGATTCGGCACCATTCGCCGCCGCAAGGTCTCCCGCCACGGTGTCGAACTCGCGGAAGCCGCTGGCACGCGCCACGAGGTGATTGTCGATCCCGGCGACCCCACGCATGCCGGACACGGTTGCCAGCACATCGTCGATCTCGTCGGCGGACGCCGTGCCGCGCAGCACCACGTTGCCGGACTGTACGTCGACCTTGACCTCCCCCGGCGCGTCGACCAGCCGGCCCAGTCGCGAGCGGATGCGGTCGTGCAACTGCACGTCGCCAACGGGAGCGCTGGCCAGCGCCGCGCGCGTTTCCGCGACCAGGCCGCGCGCCTTGTCTGCCGCGCGCCTGGCCCGGGCCTCGGTGAAGTCCTCCAGGCCGTGGCGCGCCGCGACCCCCTTGTCGCGGACCAGCGCACGGCGACGGCCGCCTGCCACCGGATCGAGGAAGTACATGGCTGCCGCGCCGGTGGCAAAGGCCGTTGCGATCCGCATTACCGTATTCATGGCTGGCTTCCTCTCGTACGTCGGATGGGTCGTCGAACGTGCCATGCGCGGCGACAACTCGACGCGAAGATGCCGGGTACACTGGACCGCCCGCTTCAGGAATCACCGTCCTTGGCCAAGCCCAATTATTCGTTCGAGAAGCGCCAGCGCGAGATCGCGAAGAAGAAGAAGAAAGAAGAGAAGCTGGCGAAGAAGCAGGAAGCCCGCCAGGAAGCCCGCGAGGGCGACGACGCGTCGCCGGCGGACCCGCAACCGGGCAGCTGATCATCCAGGGCGTTCCACCGCCCTCCCCGACCGACACACGGCATACTCCCCGCAGGGGGAACACGCGGATGCCGGCTTTGCGATGCGCCATGGTGTTGCTGTGCCTGTGCGCGGGCTGGGCGCCGCCTGCCCATGCGCAGGACACGCCCGCCGCCGCGCAGCCCCTGGACCTGCGCGACATCGGCGCTCCCGCGTTCACCAACTTCTCCGCGCGCGACGGCCTGCCGCATGCGGTCATGACCGCCGTGCGCACCGACCGCGAAGGCTTCGTCTGGGGAGCGTCGCCAGCCGGCGTGTTCCGCTACGACGGCAAGCGCTGGACGGCCAGCGAGGATCCGGCGATGGCCCATCCGGTCCACGACCTGTGGGTGGACCATGGGGGCACGCTCTGGGCGGCGTTCCGCAGCCACGGGCTCGCCCGTCACGACGGGACGCGCTGGCACGTCGAGAACCGCGGCACCGGCCTCCCGTCGGACCAGGTCCGGCGCCTGACGGAGACAGTGGACGCGCAGGGCCGCCGGACGCTCTACGCGCTGACCTGGGACCAGGGCCTGATGGTGCGGCGCGATGGCCACTGGCTAGCCGATCCCGGCAACCGCACCCTGCCGCGCGGCCCGCTGCTGGCGATGGCGCAGACGGTGCGCATGGGGGGGCGCTCACGGGAGTGGGTGGGCACCGGCAACAACGGCCTCTGGTATCGCGATACCGGCACCGTGCGCTGGCGGCATTGGCAGGAGCCGAGCCTGGATTCGGCGCAGGTCGAATACCTCCTCGCGGTGGAACGCGATGGACAGGAGGAGCTGTGGATGTCGGTGTTCGGCGTCGGCGTCTGGCGGCTGTCCGACGCCGGCGTGCGGACATGGTCGAAGGACGCGGGAACGCTGCCGACCAACGAGTTGTA
>CAMPJU010000199.1 GCA_946886995.1 uncultured Lysobacteraceae bacterium | reverse complement strand
TCGACTCGGGCAAGCGCTTCGGGAAGGTGATCCCGGACAACCACATCCTCGGCGCCATCCTGTCGCTGAAGGAGGCCGACCCCGGTCTGCCGGTGGTGTTCGTCTCCAAGGACATCAACCTGCGGATCAAGGCGTCGATCGCCGGGATCGCGTCGGAGGACTACGAGAACGACCGCGCGCTGGACGACTTCAGCCTGCTGTACACGGGCGCCACCGAACTGCCCGCCGACTTCTGGTCGCGGCACGGGAAGGGGCTGCGCTCCTGGACGGAGAAGGGCCGCACGTTCTACGAGATCGCGCGGCAGGCCGACGCCGGGGACGACGAGGACGGCTGGCACCCGAACCAGTTCCTGTACCTGCCCGGCGACGAGGAGACCGAACTGAAGGTCGCCCGCGTCGGCGAGGACAAGGTGACGCTGCAGATCGTCGACGACTTCCGGACCAACCAGCATGCTGTGTGGGGCATCACCGCGCGCAACCGCGAGCAGAACTTCGCGCTCAACGCGTTGATGGATCCGGAGATCGACTTCGTCACCCTGCTCGGCACCGCCGGCACCGGCAAGACGCTGCTCGCGCTGGCCGCGGGCCTGGCGCAGACGATGGACCAGCAGCGCTACCGCGAGATCATCATGACCCGCGCGACGGTCAGCGTCGGCGAGGACATCGGCTTCCTGCCCGGCACGGAAGAGGAAAAGATGACGCCGTGGATGGGCGCGCTGACCGACAACCTGGAGGTGCTCACGCACAACCAGGACGGCGGCAGCTGGGGCCGCGCGGCGACCAACGACCTGCTGGCGTCGCGGATCAAGATCCGATCGCTCAACTTCATGCGCGGGCGCACGTTCCTGTCGCGGTACCTGATCCTGGACGAGGCGCAGAACCTGACGCCCAAGCAGATGAAGACGCTGATCACCCGCGCGGGTCCGGGCACCAAGATCGTCTGCCTGGGCAACGTGGAGCAGATCGACACGCCGTACCTCACCGAGACGACGTCGGGCCTGACCTACGCGGTCGACCGGTTCAAGAACTGGGCGCACAGCGCGCACGTGACGCTGCGTCGCGGCGAGCGCTCGCGGCTGGCGGACTACGCTTCGGAAGTGCTGTAGCGCGGTGGCCGAGCGCCTGGCCGGCTGGGTCTGGGTCGGCGCGGCGGTGCTCGCCGGCGTGGCCGGCATCGTCAACGTCGTGGGTTTCCTCGGCTTCCAGCAGCAGGCCATCACCCACCTGACCGGGAACACCTCGCTGTTGGCGGCCGGACTGGTCGCCGGCGACGCGCGGTCGGTCGCCGGGCTGGTTGCGATGGTGGTCGCGTTCGTCGGTGGCGCGATGCTGGGCGGGCTGGTCGTCCAGGACAGCACCCTGCGCCTCGGGCGACGCTACGGCGTTGCGCTGTCCATCGAGGCGGTGCTGCTCGCCGCGGCGGTCCCGCTGTTCCGGGCGGGACACCTCGGCGGGCCGGTGCTGGCCGCCGTCGCGATCGGGTTGCAGAACGCGATGGCGACCACCTACAGCGGCGCGCTGGTACGCACGTCCCACGTGAGCGGCATGTTCACCGACCTCGGGCTGATGCTCGGCCATGCGCTGCGCGGCGTGCCCGTGGCGCACCGCCGCCTCGCGCTGTGCGCGCTGGTGATCGCGTTCTTCTTCGCCGGTGGCGTGGCGGGTGCGATGCTGTTCGCGGTCGCGGGCTACGATGCGCTGTACCTGCCGGCCGCGCTCACTGGCGCGACCGGACTGGGCTATTTTCTCTACCGCCACTTCGTGCAGCGACCCGCGTGAATCCAGCCACCCCCGTCACCTGCGCGCTCACCATCGCCGGCTCCGACTCGGGCGGTGGCGCCGGCATCCAGGCCGACCTCAAGACGTTCGCCGCGCACGGCGTGCACGGGCTGTCGGCGATCGCCGCGCTGACGGCGCAGCACACGCGGGGGGTGACCGCGGTCCACGTGCCGCCGGTGGCGTTCCTGCGCGCGCAGGTGGACGCGTGCTTCGACGACTTCGCGATCGGCGCGGTGAAGCTGGGGATGCTGGCGGATGCCTCGGTCATCGCCTGCGTCGCGGACGCGCTGGACGCGCATCGACCGGCGCACCTGGTGGTCGACCCGGTGATGGTGGCGACGTCGGGCGCCCGCTTGCTTGAAATCGAAGCGCTGGACGCATTGCGCGCGCGCCTGTTGCCGCGCGCCACGGTGCTGACGCCGAACGTGCCGGAGGCCGAGTTGCTGCTGGACCGCGCGATCCGGACCGCCGCGGACGCCGATCGCGCCGCGTCGGACCTGCTGGCGGCCGGTGCCCGCGCGGTGCTGCTCAAGGGCGGGCACCTGGACGAGGGCGACGCGGTCGTGGACCGCTACCGCGACGGCGGCGAGCCACTGGACATCGCGCACCCGCGCATCGACGTCGACGGCCACGGCACGGGGTGCACGCTCGCGTCCGCGATCGCCGCGAACCTGTGCCTGGGGCATGGGCCGGCGGAAGCCTGCCGCCGCGCGACCGACTACGTCGCGCGCGCGTTGCGCTCGGGATCGCGACCCGGACGCGGCGACGTCACCGTCCTCGACCATTTCGGCGCGGCGCGCGGGGAATGAGCACGCCCGGCGGCGAGACACCGGCGCAGTCCGGCGCGTTCGAGCCGCGCGAGATCCCCGTCGGATCGCAGGACGGCCATCGCTGGACGCTGCTGGCGCGCATCCCGTCGGCGCCGGTCGCATCGCTGGCCTGGCTGCCCGCGCTGGGCGTCGCGGCGAGGCACTACCTGCCGTTCGCCGAGGCGCTGGCGAACCACGGCATCGCGACCTTCCTGCACGAATGGCGCGGACATGGCAGCAGCAGCCTGCGCGCGGACCACGACACGGACTGGGGCTATCGCGAGCTGTTGCTCGATGACCTGCCCGCAACGGAGGCCGCGATCGCATCGGTGCTGCCGGGGGTGCCGCGCATCGTCGGGGGACACAGCATCGGCGGGCAACTGGCGTGCTGCCGGCTCGCGCTGGCGCCGGACAGCGCCGCGCGACTGTGGCTGGTCGCCAGCGGTGCGCCGTACTGGCGTGCATTCCCGCGGCGGCGGCAATGGTGGCTGCCACTCGTCTACCGTTTCCTGCCGTGGCTGGCGGACCGGCATGGCGCCCTGCCCGGCCGCCGGATCAACTTCGGCGGGCAGGAGGCGCGCGGCGTGATGCGCGACTGGGCGCGCACCGCCTTGTCCGGCCGCTACGCGGGCGCGGGGATCGCGGCGGACCTGGAAGCCGGGATGCGCGAGGTGGCGGTCGATGCGTCCGCCGTCGTGTTCCCCGACGACTGGCTGGCACCGGCGTCGTCGCTGCGGTTCCTGCTGGGGAAACTGCCGCGGGTGCAGGCCGAGGTGCGCGTGCTCGATGCGGGCACCCTCGGCACCACCGCCGACCACTTCTCGTGGTTGAAGCAGCCTGGCGTGGTGGCGCGGTCCCTCGCCGGGACGACCGCGAACGCCGGCAGCGAACTGTAGGCGCTACCGGGCTTCGGCGCGCAGCGCCTCGAG
>CAMPJU010000198.1 GCA_946886995.1 uncultured Lysobacteraceae bacterium | reverse complement strand
GCGAGCTGGTAGTGGCGCTGAAGTCGCTCGGGTGCCGGGTCAGCCTGTTCGTCGATGCGGGCGATCCACTGGTGGAGCGGGCCGCCGGGGTGGGTGCGGATCGCGTGGAGCTCTACACCGGACCCTATGCCGCGGCGCACGCGGCGGGGGACTGCGTCGATGCGCTCGCCGCCTGCGTGGACACCGCGCGGCTCGCGCGAGCCGCGGGGCTCGGGGTCAATGCCGGGCACGACCTCGACCAGGACAACCTCGGTACGTTCGCGCGGGCCGTGCCGGGCCTGCTGGAAGTGTCGATCGGCCATGCGCTGGTCGGCGAGGCGTTGCACCATGGCCTCGACGCGACGGTGCGCAGCTACCTGGCGATCCTCGACGACGCGAGGCGCTGACGTCTCACCGGGTGGGACCACGCTGCGGCACACTGGACGCGATGCCAGACGCGCCCGCACCTTCCGCCGCGAATCCCGGGGATTTCCGCCTCTACCACTCGAATTCGCTCGAGGTGCTGGCCGGGCTGCTGGCGGCGGAACTCCGCGCGCCCGCGCCCGGGCAACCGCTGCTGGCACCCGACACGATCCTGGTCCCGCAGGTGGCGATGCGCCGCTGGCTGCAGGCCACGCTGGCGGCCGAGCACGGCATCGCGGCGAACCTGGAGTTCCTGACGCCCGGTGAGTTCGTCGGCCGCGCGCTCGCGGCCAACGCGCCGGACGGCAGGGATGTCGACGGCACGCTCGATGGCGGGATGCTCGATGCCGCGACGCTGCGCTGGCACCTGCACGCGGCGCTGATCGACCCGGCCGTGCTGGCGACGCCCGCGCTCGCCGCGATCGCCGCGCACCTGGACGGCGACAAGGGCCTGCGCGCCTGGGCGCTTGCGGGCGAGCTGGCCGCGGTGTTCGAAAAGTACCAGGCCTGGCGGCGCGACTGGCTGCTGCGCTGGGAGGGTGGTGCCGACCTGGACGATCCGCAGGCGATCCTCTGGCGCACCGTCGCCATCGGGCGCGAGCATCGTGCGCGGCGCATCCAGGCCTACCTGGCGCGGTTCGGCGACGGCCATGTGCTTCCCGCGGGCCTGCCATCGCGGATGTTCGCTTTCGCCACGCTCAATGTCTCGCCGGACGTGCTGCGCGTGGTGGCGACGCAGGCACGCGCGGGCACGCTGCACTTCTACCTGCCGACGCCAACGAAGGCGTACTGGGGCGACCTGCGGTCGCTCGGCGCGCAGCTGCGCGCGGGCGAGGATCCGTTCGCGGACGGCGGCGGCCGCAACCCGCTGCTGCGTGACTGGGGCGCCGCGGGGCGCGACTTCATGGCACTGCTGGGCAGCTACGAGGTCGTGCATCCCTCCGGGGAGATCGCGGCGTACGCCGACCCCGAGATGGCGGGTCCACCGGAGTTGCTGCTATCTCGCCTGCAGGCCGACCTGTTCCACGATCGCCCCGAGCCCGGTGGCGCCTTGCGCCCGGTGGTCGACCCCGGCGATCCGAGCCTGCAGGCGCATGCCTGCCACACGCGCCTGCGCGAACTGCAGGTGCTGCACGACCGCCTGCGCGCGCTGCTCGAGGACCCACGCTTCGATCCGCCGCTCCAGCCGCGCGAGATCGCCGTGCTGGCGCCGGACATCGATCCGTACGTGCCGTACCTCGACGCCGTGTTCGGCGGGCGGGGCGACGGCGGCGGCACGGCGATCCCGTGGGCGGTGGCCGATGCCAGTCCGCTGGCCGGGGAGCCGCTCGCCGCGGCGTTCCTGCGCCTGCTTGCGCTGCCGGTCTCGCGCTTCGGACTGGACGAGACGCTTGACCTGCTGGCCAGTCCGCCGCTGGCCGAGGCCGCGGGACTGGATGCGGGCGCGTTCGACCGGCTGCGTGGCTGGCTGCGCGACGCGGGCGCACGCTGGGGCCTGGACGCCGCGCACCGCGCAAGGCGCGGCGCGCCTGCGGACGATGCGTACACCTGGCAGTTCGCGCTCGACCGGCTGCTGCTTGGCCACGCCAGCGGCGACGGCGCCGACATCGCCGGCGACGACGCCGTGGTCGCGCCCTGGCCAGGCCTGGAGGGAGGCTCGCTGGAGGCGCTCGACGTGCTGCTGCGCCTGCTGCGGGTGCTCGCGGTGCACGAACGCGCGCTCGGAGAGGCGATGCCGCCGGCGCGCTGGCGCGAGCGCCTGCTCGGCCTGCTCGACGCCCTGCTGCCGGGCCCGCTCGCGACCCGCGGCGGCGAGCGCGCGCTGGAGCGCCTGCGTGCACTGGTGGACGCGTTCGCGAAGGACGCCGGGCGCGCGGGCTTCGACGCCCCGGTCCCCGCGGAGGTCGTGCGCGCGCATTTCGCCGCGGTGCTCGGCGAGGCGGACACGCGTGCGCCGCTGCTCACCGGCGGCGTCAGCTTCGCGCGCATGGTGCCGATGCGGCTGCTGCCGTTCCGGGTGATCTGCCTGCTGGGCATGAACGACGGCGAGTTCCCGCGACGCGATCCCGCCGCCGGGCTCAACCGCCTGACCTCGGAACTGGGGACGGACCGGCGCCGCCATGGCGACCGCTCCACGCGCGACGACGACCGCTTCCTGTTCCTGCAGCTCTTCGCCTCGGCGCAGGACGTGTTCTACGTGAGCTGGATTGGCGCCGATCCGCGCGACGGCAGCCGGCGGGAGCCCTCGGCGCTGGTGTCGGAACTGCTGGCCGCGGCGGCGGCGTGCCACGCGGACGCCGATCCGGAAGCGCTGGTGCTGAGGCACCCGCTGCAACCGTTTTCGCCCGCGGCGTTCGGCAGCGAGGATCCGCGGCATTTCAGCTACCGCGCGCACTGGCATCCCGCGGCGGGCCGGCTGTCGGGCGCGCGCGCGCCGCTGGGTCCGTGGCTCGCGCCGTCCGCCGCGCTGCCGCCGCCGGAAGAGGCAGGCGAGCTCCCGCTCGCGTCGCTGTGCCGGTTCCTGCTGGATCCGGCCGGCCAGTTCCTGCAGAAGCGGCTGGGCCTGCGCCTGCCGGCGTTCGAGCGCGCGACGGAGGACATCGAGCCGCTCTCGGCGCCCGGCCACGGGCTGGAGCGCCACCGGTTGCAGCACGCCGTGTTCGAAGCGCTGCTCGCGGGAACCGATGCCGATGCCATGCACGGTGCGCTGCGTGCGCGCGGGCTGTTGCCGTCCGGCCCGCTGGGGCGGCGCGCGCTGGACGGGATGCTGCGCGAGGTGGGCCCGTACGCGGAGCGGTTCCGCCGCTGGTGCGGCGACGCGGATGCGCCGCAGGCGCCGCGTGCCCTGGAGGTGGAGATCGACGGGTTGCGCCTGCATGCACACCTGCGCGGCCTGTGGCCGATGGGCGCCGCGCGGCTGCGTTTCGGTGCACCGAACGGTCCGTCGGTGATCCGCAACGGACTGGACTGGCTGCTCGCCGGCGCGGCGGGTGCCGGGCTGCCGCTGCATGAGTTCCAGGAGGACGAGGACGGCGACATCGGTCCGCACGTGCGCGCGCCCCTGGAGCCGGCGCAGGCGCGCGACGCGCTGCGCGTGCTGCTTGCGTTGCGGGCCCGCGGGCTG
>CAMPJU010000197.1 GCA_946886995.1 uncultured Lysobacteraceae bacterium | reverse complement strand
CTGGGTGCGCACGCGCTGCTTGGCCTGCTCGCGGTGCATCTTGACCGCGGTGTCGGCCAGGTCGCGGATGATCTGCTCGACGTCCTTGCCGACGTAGCCGACCTCGGTGAA
The DNA here is from genome assembly GCA_946886995.1 of uncultured Lysobacteraceae bacterium. The sequence continues at coordinate 3,428 of CAMPJU010000197.1, read as the reverse complement.
GCGCGTCGCCTCGACCTTCACGAACGGCGCGTTGGCGAGCGTCGCCAGGCGGCGCGCGATCTCGGTCTTGCCGACGCCGGTGGGGCCGATCATCAGGATGTTCTTGGGCATGACCTCGTCGCGCAGCTCCGGTTCCAGCTGCATCCGGCGCCAGCGGTTGCGCAGCGCGATCGCCACGGCGCGCTTGGCGTCGTGCTGGCCGACGATGTGCCGGTCGTGTTCCTGCACGATCTCGCGCGGGGTCTTGGTGGAGGAGGACGATCCGTTCTTGCGCATCAGAGTTCTTCGGCCACGATGTTGCGGTTGGTGTAGATGCACACGTCGCCGGCGATGTTGAGCGACTCGACCGCGATGGTCTTCGCATCCAGCGTGGTGTGTGCGAGCAGCGCGCGCGCGGCGGAGAGCGCGTACGGGCCGCCGGACCCGATCGCGACGAGTCCGTCCTCCGGCTCGATCACGTCGCCGGTGCCGGAGACGATCAGCGAGGTTTCCCGGTCGGCGACCGCGAGCAACGCCTCGAGCTTCCCGAAGCGGCGCTCGGTGCGCCAGTCCTTGGCCAGCTCGACGGCGGCGCGGGTGAGTTGGCCGTGCTTCTCGAGCTTGGCCTCGAACAACTCGAACAGCGTGAAGGCATCGGCGGCCGCACCGGCGAAGCCGGCCAGCACCTGGCCATCGCGGCCGAGGCGCCGCACCTTGCGCGCGTTCGCCTTCATCACGGTGTTGCCGAGGGTGACCTGGCCGTCGCCGGCGACGGCGACGCGACCGTCGCGACGCACGGAAACGATGGTGGTGGCGTGGAAGACGCCGGGATTGCTTCTGGGATCCATGGGAGGCTCCGGGGCTGAACCCTCGACGTGGGGGCCGCTCCGGTCACCTTCAACCGGGCGCGCGGGTTGATCCACCTCGGGCCGTCGGCGTGTGCGGGGGGTATCGCCCCACGTAACGCCCAGGACGTCAGGTTTTGCGCTTGGCGCGCGGATGCGCGGCGTCGTAGACCTTGGCGAGGTGCTGGTAGTCGAGGTGGGTGTAGATCTGGGTGGTGGCGATGTCGGCGTGGCCCAGCAGTTCCTGCACGCCGCGCAGGTCGCCGGAAGATTCGAGCACGTGGCTGGCGAAGCTGTGGCGCAGCAGGTGCGGGTGCACGCGCTTGAACAGGCCCTGGCGCTGCGCGAGCTGGCGCAGCCGGTACTGCACAGCGCGCGGCGTGATCGGGCCGTTGCGACCGGGGAACACGGGGTCGCCGGGTGCCGCGGACTGGTCGTCGCGCCACTCGGCCAGTGCCTTGCGCGCATGTGAACCCACCGGTACCTGGCGCTGCTTCCCGCCCTTGCCGAGCACGGTCACCAGGCCGCTCGCCAGGTCCAGGTCGCGCCAGTGCAGCGCGCACAGCTCCGACAGCCGCAGCCCGGACGAATAGAACAGTTCGAGCAGTGCCCGGTCCCGCAAGCCGAGCGGGACATCGGTCGGCACCTCGACCAGCCGCGCCGCTTCGTCCGGATCCAGGACCTGCGGCAGCTTGCGCACCGATTTCGGCGCCTTCACGGACGCCGCGGGACTGGCGCCGATCCGGCCGTGGCGCAACAGCCATCGGTAGAAGCTGCGGCAGGCGCTGAGCCGCCGCTGCAGGCTTTTCGGCGTCAGGCCGCGCCGGTGCTCGGCGGCCACGAAGGCCCGCAAGCGTTCGGTCGACAGCGAGACGAGGTCGAAGCCGTGGGTGCCGGCCCAGGTGGCCAGGGCGCCTAGGTCGCGGCGGTAGGCATCGAGCGTGTGCGCGGACATGCGCCGCTCGACTTCGAGGTGGGAGAGGAAGCCGGCGACGGGGTCGTCAGGCATCGAACCGGCGCAGCGCCGTCGCCAGCGACTCGCCCATCATCCGCAGGAACAGCGTGCCCATCCCCGGGAAGAAGCGGTTGCCGTCGCCGCTGCCCACTGCGACCAGGCCCAGCCCCGGCACCGGCAGCAGCGCGCTGGACTGCACCTCGCCGGCGCGGTCGCCGTACAGCAGCGACTGCTTGTCCGGATTGAGCCGCCCGCAGATGGGCTCGCCTTCCGCCAGCGCGTCGCGGAACGGCGCCAGCCGCGCGTCCTCCGCGTCGATGACCTGCAACCAGTCGACCTCCTCGAGGCCCGCGACCGGGGCGAACAGCACGAAGCGCACCAGGTCCCCGTCGAAATCCTCCGCCAGGCTCGCGGCCATCGCGCGCACCGTGCCGGCCGCGTCCGGCTGGCGCATCAGCGCCAGCGTCAGCTGGTGCGTGCGCACGGCGAGCCGTTCGTTTTCCTGCGCGTTGGCGAACAGTTCGTGCAGTCGCCGGTTGAGCTCGCGGTTCTTGTCGCGCAGGACCTCGAGCTGGTAGCTGGCCAGCGACGATGCCGAGCCTTCCTCGCGCGGGACCACCAGGCTGAGCGCCAGGTCCGGGAACTGCTGCAGGAAGCGGGGATGGCGGCGCAGCCAGGCGGCCACCTCGTGGGCGCCATGGCGGTCGCGCGCGTCGTTGTCGGTGCTCATGCCAGCCATTCTCCCTCGAAGACGAACTGCGCGGGTCCGGACAGGATGACCGGCGCGGCATCGGACGGCCAGGACACGCGCAGGTCGCCACCTGGCAGGGAGACGGTCACGTCGCGATCCACGGCGCCGCGCCGGATGAGGATCGCCGCGGCCGCGCATGCGCCGCTGCCGCAGGCCAGGGTCTCGCCGACGCCGCGCTCGAACACCCGCAGCGCGATGCGGTCGCGCGCGCGCCGCTCGGCGAAGCCGACGTTGACCGAATCCGGGAACGCCGGGTTGGACTGGAGCGCCCCGCCCAGCCGCGCGACCGGTGCCGAAGCGACGTCATCCACCTCCACCAGCGCATGCGGGTTGCCCATCGACACGGCACCGAACCTGACCTCGGTCCCGTCGATGTCGACGGCGTAGCCATCCTGTGCCTCGTGCCAGCCGGCCAGCGGAATGGCCTGTGGCGCGAAGGCAGGGACGCCCATTGCAACCGCGAACCGGCCGCCGGCCGTCCGGACCACGCGATGCCGGCCAGCCGGGCTCTCGAGCACGAAGCCGGCGTCCGCCATGCCTGCGGCGCCATCGCGTGCGAGCCAGGCCGCGACGCAGCGCGCCCCGTTGCCGCACTGCCGCGCCTCGCTGCCGTCCGCATTCCAGATCCGGTAGCGCGCCACGGCGTCCGGCGAGGTCGCCGGTTCGATCGTCAGCACCTGGTCGCAGCCGACGCCCTTGTGGCGGTCGGCCAGCGCGCGACAGAGATCGGCGGCGGGTGGCGCCGTGCCGTCGCGCAGGTCCAGCACGACGAAGTCGTTGCCCGCGCCGTGCATCTTGGTGAACCGCCGTGCGCTTCCGTCCCGTCCCGCGGCGCGCCCGGCTTCAGCCATCGCCGTCGCCCGACACCGGTTCGGTGGCGGGATCGGAGGGAGGGTCG
>CAMPJU010000196.1 GCA_946886995.1 uncultured Lysobacteraceae bacterium | reverse complement strand
GGGTACATGTGCGCGGTGAAGTCGGCGTTGCCGTAGCCGGCGGCCCACACCTGGCCCTGCAGGGCCTTGAGCGCGGTGTGCTTGCGGTCCGCGTCGATCCAGCCCTGCAGGATCTCGACGATGGTGTCGTCGCTGCACACCGCACCATGTTCCGTCGCGACGGCGTCCAGCCATTTGCGCACTTCCGGCTCGTCGCCGTGCTCGCGCACGAAGCCGGGCAGGGCGCGTCGTGCGTACGGGAACAGCACGTCCTTCACGAACGAGATCGAACTCGTCGTGCCTTCGATGTCGGTCAGGATCGCCTTCGCCATCGTCAGCCCAGCCGCGGGAACCGCCGGGCGATGTCCGTCCCGGTGAAGTGGCCGACCCAGCCCTCCGGCTCCTTGAAGAAGCGGATCGCGACGAAGCTCGGTTCGGGCCCCATGTCGAACCAGTGCCTGGTCGAGTCCGGTACCGAGATCAGGTCGCCGGCCTCGCAGAGCACCTCGTAGACCTTGTCCTCGACGTGCAGCGTGAACAGGCCGGAACCCGCCACGAAGAACCGGACTTCGTCCTCCTTGTGGAAGTGCTCGTCGAGGAACTTGCTGCGCATCGCCTCGCGTTCCGGGTGGTCCGGCGCGATGCTGGCGACGTCGACCGTGCGGAAGCCGCGTTCGGACACCAGCCGGGCGATGTCGTCGCGGTAGGCCGCCATCACGACGTCCGGCGGGTCGCCGGGCTTCACCGGGCTGGTGGCTTCCCATTGCTCGAAGTCCACGCCGATCCTCGCCAGCTCGCGTGCCATGCCGGCGTGGTCGCCGGTCTCCAGCACCGGGCGGTCGGGATGTGCTTCCTCGAAGATGCGCAGGCGGCTCATCGGTGCAGTTTCCTCGTCTCCAGGTCGCAGGCCAGCAGGAACTCGAACGCGTCCAGGTGCCGCCGCGCCATCGCCATGTCGGCGCCCCAGGCATACAGTCCGTGGCCGTCGATCAGATAACCCCACATGCACTGGCGGTCCAGCAGGGCGTCGACCTGCGCGGCCAGGACCTTCATGTCCTGGCTGTTGGGCAGGACCGGCACGTCGATCGCGGCGTCGTGGGTGGTGTTGCCCTCGAACGCCTTGAGCAGCTCGTAGCCTTCCAGGTGCACGTGGCCGGCCCCGGAATGCACCCGCGAGGCGACCGTCTGCACCACCGAGTGGGTGTGCAGCACGCATCCGATCTCCGGGAAGCGCGCGTACAGCTGGGTGTGCAGGCGCGTCTCGGCGGAGGGGCGGTGGTCGCTGCCCACGGCACGGCCGTCGAAGTCCACGACCATGATGTCGTCGTCGGAGAGGCGGCCCTTGTCGCGCCCGGACACGGTGATCGCCGCATGGCGTTCGTCCAGGCGCATCGAGAAGTTGCTGCTGGTCGCCGGCGTCATGCCTGCGGCGGCGAGCTCGCGGGTGGCGCCGACGATCTCGCCGGCCAGTGCGCGCAGGCGCGCGGCGTCGTAGGGCAGGGGGTCCATGCCGCGATTCTACGGGCGGCGGCCGAAGATCCTGTAGAGGCCCCAGGCGACCACCATCGCCACCGCCGAGCCCAGCAGCATCTGCCAGCTGGCGGTCGCCAGCAGCAGGACGCAGGCGACCAGCGCGCCGATACCGAGCAGCCGGTCGCTCGTGGACGGTCGCCGCGCGGGCGTGCCCACCACCAGGCTCAGCCCGGCCGCGGCGTACGCCAGCACGACCAGGTTGATGACGATCCCGATGATGGTGCCGAACTGGCCGGCGACGTTCGGCGCCAGCGTCAGGAACGCGATCGCGCTCATCGCGACGGCGATCACCAGCAGGCCCGGTGCGGCGGCACCGCGCGAGTTGAGGCGACCGAAGAAGGCGGGCAGGTAGCCGTGCTGCGCGGCGCGGGCACCGGTCTCGCCGGTCACCAGCATCCAGCCGCCCAGCGTGCCGGTGGCCTTCAGCGCAGCGGCCGCGGCGATGGCGATCGCCGCCCACGGGCCCAGGATCTCCGCCGCCACCAGCGCGAACGGCGCGCTCGACGCCGCCAGCTCCGCCGCCGGCACGATGCCCATCACCAGGACGGACGAGGCCACGTACACCAGCCCCGCGATCGCGATGCCGCCCAGCGTGGCGATCGGCACATCGTGGTCCGGATCCTTGACCAGCCCGGCGATCATCGCGCCGGTTTCCAGCCCGACGAACGCCCAGAACACCGCGCCCAGCGAACCGAACACGACCGACGCATCGGACTCGCCGGTGACGTTCCAGGCCGCTTCGTAGGTCGTGCCGTCGAAGTGGCCCCAGCCGAACAGCAACACCACCGCGACCGGCAGCAGGCCCAGCACCACGCACCAGGACTGGAACTTCGCCACGGGCTTCGGGCCGAGCAGGTTGATCGCGAACATCAGCCAGATCAGCGCGACCTGCCCGCCGACCTGGACCATCGGGTTGCCGCCGTCCAGCGGCAGCAGCATCACCAGGTAACCGAACGCGGCGACCGCGATCGCGTTGTTGCCGATCCACGACGAGGCCCAGTACAGCGACGACGCCAGGAAGCTGGCGTCACGCCCGAGGGACGGGCGGACGTAGTCGTCGGAGGACTGCAGGTTCGGGTAGTCGCGGGCCAGGCGCGCGAACGCGCCGCCGAGCATCAGCGCCAGCGCGGTGCCGACGATCCAGCTGAAGACCGTGACCGAGCCCGACGTCGCCAGGCTGGCCGGCAGCAGGAAGAAGCCCGAACCGATCATGTTGTTGGCCACGACGAACGTGGCCAACCCGGCGCCGATCTTGCGCTCCTGCATGGGCGTGGCTCAGCGGGCGGCGCGCGCGGCGTTGCGCAGCTTGCTGTGCCGGTAGCCGTAGAGCGCGTACACCAGTGCGCCGATGACCATCCAGCCGACCAGCAGGTACCAGTAGTCCACGAACGCCAGCCAGAACAGGTACAGGCAGGCCACCGCGCCCAGGGGGCAGATCAGCGACGCGAAGGGGACGCGGAACGGGCGCGGCAGGTCCGGGCGGGTCCGCCGCAGGATGAGCACGCCGACGCACACGGTGGCGAAGGCCAGCAGCGTGCCCATGGCCACGATGTCACCCAGGAAGCCGATGGGCAGCAGGCCGGCGAGGGTCGCGGCGATCACGCCGACGATCACGGTGCCGACGTGGGGCGTGCGGTACTTCGGGTGGACGCGTCCGAACAGCTTCGGCATCAGCCCGTCGTGCGCCATGCTGTAGAAGATGCGCGGCTGCGCCATCAGCATGACCAGGATCACCGAGGACAGGCCGGCGATCGCCGCCAGCTCGACCAGCGTCTGCAGCCAGCCCAGGCTCGGGTAGTTGATCAGCGCGGTGGACACGGGCTCGGCGGTGCCCAGCAGGTTGTACGGCATCATGCCGGTCAGCACCGCGCACATCGCGATGTACAGCACCGTGCAGATCGCGAGCGAACCCAGGATGCCGATCGGCATGTCCTTCTGCGGGTTCTTCGCCTCGCCGGCGGAAGTCGACACGGCGTCGAAGCCGATGTAGGCGAAGAACACCACGGTGGACGCGCGCAGCACGCCCTCGA
>CAMPJU010000195.1 GCA_946886995.1 uncultured Lysobacteraceae bacterium | reverse complement strand
AGGGCGGGCTGCTGACCGAGAAGATCGTCAAGACGCCGCACTGCGTGCTGCTGCTGGACGAGGTCGAGAAGGCCCACCCCGACATCTTCAACATCCTGCTGCAGGTGATGGACCGCGGCGTGCTGACCGACACCAATGGACGGGAAGCCAATTTCCGCAACGTGGTGCTGGTGATGACCACCAATGCCGGCGCCACCCATGCGGCGCGGCGCAGCATCGGCTTCACCAAGCAGGACCACAGCAGCGACGCGATGGAAGCGATCCGCCGCGGCTTCAGCCCGGAGTTCCGCAACCGGCTCGACGCCATCGTGCAGTTCCAGCCCCTGGGCATGGAGCACATCCTGCGCGTGGTCGACAAGTTCCTGATCGAGCTGGAGCTGCAGTTGCACGAGAAGGACGTGGCGCTGTCGGTGACGCCGGCTGCCCGCGAGTGGCTCGCCCAGCACGGTTTCGACCCGTTGATGGGCGCGCGGCCGATGGCGCGCGTGATCCAGGACCGGATCAAGCGTCCGCTCGCGGACGAGTTGCTGTTCGGGAAGCTGTCGGGCGGCGGCCGGGTCGCGGTCGACGTCGTCGACGGGGACCTGACGGTCGACGCGCGGGCCGAGCCCGAGAAGCTGCTGCCCGCCACGGTCTGAGCGGACCGGCGCCCTGGCCAGGGCGACAAAAAAGGCGGCCGAGGCCGCCTTTTCATTCAATGCCTTGAAGTGATCACTTCATGCGATATGTGATCCGGCCCTTGGTCAGGTCGTAGGGGGTCATTTCCACCTTGACCTTGTCGCCCGTGAGGATCCGGATGTAGTGCTTGCGCATGCGCCCGGAAATGTGGGCGATGATCTCGTGGCCGTTCTCCAGCTTCACCCGGAACATGGTGTTCGGGAGGGTTTCGGAGACCGTGCCTTCGAATTCGATGCAGTCGTCTTTCGACATGTGTACTCGTGTTGCAGGGCACTGGAACGCGCCCGAAGCAGGGAATTGTGCCACGCCGGCGCTGTCGCGCGCAAAACGACTGCAGGTTGCCGGTCAGGTTGGGCCGGCGCCCGCCAGGGCCGCCGCCGGCAACTCACCGAACCGTTCCCGCCAGTGGCCCGGCGCGGCGCCGGCCGCTACCAGGGGCGCGATCGCGCCCAGGAACCGCTGCCTGCTCCACGCTTCCGCGCCCAACCGCTGCAGGTGCGGGTTCTCCAGCTGGGCGTCGACCAGCGGCCAGCCCCAGGATCCGAGCCGCCGGGCAAGGGCGGCGAGCGCCACCTTCGAGCCGCCGCTGCGGTCGCTGAACATGCTCTCGGCGAAGAACATCCGGCCGACCGCGACCCCGTACAGCCCGCCTACCAGGCGGTCACCCTCCATCACCTCGATGCTGTGCGCGTGGCCGTCGTGGTGCAACCGGGCGTACGCCGCTTCCATCTCGCCCGTGATCCACGTGCCGTCCTGGCCGGGGCGCGGGGCCCGGGCGCAGCGGGAGACGACCGCCTCGAACGCGTGGTCGGCGCGCACGACCCATGTGCTGCGCGCCAGTCCGCGCCGGAAGCGGCGCGACAGGTGCACGCCGCCGGTCCGGAACACCACGCGTGGATCCGGGCTCCACCAGAGCAGCGGCTGCCCCTCCGAAGACCAGGGGAAGATGCCGTGCCGGTAGGCGTTGAGCAGCCGCACGGGCGACAGGTCGCCGCCCACCGCCAGCAGGCCTTCCGGCTGGTCGAGTGCCTGGTCGGCGGGCGGGAAGGGCGCTTCCGGGTCGTGCGCAAGGAGGGCGGGGCGGACCGCCATCACCAATCCGTCCCGTCATGGCGGAAGGGACTGCGCGCGCCAAGGGCGTCGGCATGCCGGCACGCGGCGGCCCGTTCCTCGCCGCACCAGGCGCGCAATGCATCGGCGAAGCCCTCGTCGGAAATCCAGTGCCGGCTCCCCACCAGCGTCGGCAGGAAACCTCGCGCCAGCTTGTGTTCGCCCTGGGCGCCCGGCTCGAACCGTGACAGCCCCTCGCGCAGGCAGTACTCGATGCCCTGGTAGTAGCAGGTCTCGAAATGCAGCCCGGGCACGGTTTCCACCGCACCCCAGTAGCGGCCGAACAACGTTTCGCTTCCGCGCAGGCACAGCGCACCGGCGAGTCGCTGGCCGTCCCGCATCGCCAGGATCAGCACCAGGCTGCGCGGCATCGTGTCCGCCAGGTGCCGCAGGAACCCGGGCGTCAACGCGGGCGTGTTGCCGTACTCCGCGAACGTCTGCAGGTAGAAGCCATGCATCGCCGCGAGGTCCTCGCCGCTGGCTTCATCGCCGTGCACCACCCGGAAGCCGATCCCTGCACGGCGCACCTTCGCGCGTTCCTGGCGGATGTTCTTTCGGTGCCGGTGGTCCATCGCCCCCAGGAAATCGTCGAAGTCGCGCCAGCCATCCCGGTTGCGCCAGTGGTACTGGATGTCCGCGCGCGCCAGCCAGTCGTCGCCGAACGCCGCCTCGTCGTCGGCGGCGGGGAAGTTGACGTGCGCCGAAGACACGCCCAGCGCCACCGCGTGCGAGGCGATCGCCATGGCCAGCGCGGCCCGTCCGGCCGCATCGCGCGCGAGCAGCCGCGGCCCGGTCACCGGCGTGTAGGGCACCGCGCACAGCCACTTCGGGTAGTAATCGCGACCGTACCGCGCATAGGCATGGGCCCACGCATGGTCGAACACGAATTCCCCGTGCGAGTTGGCCTTCAGGTAGCCCGGCGCCGCCGCGACCAGCCGGTCGTTGTCCCACAAGGCGAGGTGGTGCGGCGTCCAGCCGAAGGACGCGCGGATGCACCCGTGGCGCTCCAGGCCCGCCAGGAAGGCGTGCGACACGAAAGGATTCGCGCCGTCGTGCAGCGCGTCCCAGTCATTCGCAGGGACCTCATCGAGCCGGGTGGCGACGCGCAACGTCGGCATCGTGGCCACCCGGGCTTGGCGTCAGTCGCCCTTGTCGAGGAACTTCTCGGCGTCCAGCGCGGCCATGCAGCCGAACCCGGCGGACGTGATCGCCTGCCGGTAATGCTGGTCGGCGACATCGCCGGCCGCGAACACGCCGGGCACCGAGGTCTCGGTCGCGCCACCGGCCAGCCCGGAGCGGATCTCGAGGTAGCCGTTGTGCATCGCCAGCTGGCCCTCGAACAGCGAGGTGTTCGGCGTGTGCCCGATGGCCACGAAGAAGCCGTGGATCGGCAGGTCGCGGGTGCTGCCGTCCTGCGTCGACTTGACGCGCATGCCGGTCACGCCGGCTTCGTCGCCGAGCACCTCGTCCACGACGTGGTGCCACACGGGCTCGATCTTCCCGGCCTGGATCTTCGCGAACAGCTTGTCCTGCATGATCTTCTCGGCGCGCAGCGTGTCGCGCCGGTGCACCAGGTACACCTTGCGGGCGATGTTGGCCAGGTACAGGGCCTCCTCGACGGCGGTGTTGCCGCCGCCGACGACCGCCACGTCCTGGTCGCGGTAGAAGAAGCCGTCGCAGGTCGCGCAGGCCGACACGCCGCGCCCCTTGTACTTCTCCTCCGATTCCAGGCCCAGGTACTTGGCGGTCGCGCCGGTCG
>CAMPJU010000194.1 GCA_946886995.1 uncultured Lysobacteraceae bacterium | reverse complement strand
CCCAGCCGCCGTAGGTGTCGACGATGATCTTGCGGCCGGTCAGGCCGCAGTCGCCGACCGGGCCGCCGATGACGAACTTGCCGGTCGGGTTGATGTGGAACTTGGTGCCCTTGTGCAGCCACTTCGACGGCAGCACGGGCTTGATGATCTCCTCGCGCACCGCCTCCACCAGGTCCTTCTGCTTCACGCCCGGGTCGTGCTGCGTGGACAGCACAACCGCGTCGATCGCCGAGGCCTTGCCGTCGACGTAGCGCAGGGTGACCTGCGACTTCGCGTCGGGGCGCAGCCACGGCAGCGACGAGTTCTTCTTCTTGCGGACCTTCGCCTGCTGCTCGACCAGGCGGTGCGACAGGTGGATCGCCGCCGGCATGAAGCTGTCGGTCTCGTTGGTCGCGTAGCCGAACATCAGGCCCTGGTCGCCGGCGCCCTGTTCCTCGGGCTTCCTGCGGTCGACGCCCTGGTTGATGTCGGGTGACTGCTTGCCGATCAGGTTCAGGACGCCGCAGGTCGCGCCGTCGAAGCCGACGTCGCTGCTGTCGTAGCCGATGTCCAGGATCACCTTGCGGGTCAGCGCCTCCAGGTCGATCCAGGCGCTGGTGGTGATCTCGCCCGCGACGATCGCCACGCCGGTCTTGACCATCGTCTCGCAGGCCACGCGCGCGCGGCGGTCCTGGGCCAGGATCGCGTCCAGCACGGCATCGGAGATCTGGTCGGCGACCTTGTCCGGATGGCCTTCGGAGACGGATTCGGATGTGAACAGGGTGGTGGTCATGGGGCCGCGGGCTCCTGCGCGAGAGGGATATATCCCTCTATTCGGATGGAAGGATGGCCGCCCATGATACAGCGGCGGATCGGGGCGTGCATCTTGCCCCACCGGGGATCACCAGGCCGTGCCGGGGCGGCCCCGTCAGGCGGCGACGGGCAGGCCGGGGGCGACGCCCGCCACCAGCGCATCGAAGTAGTCGCGGGTCAGGCGCAACTGCTCGTCGGCGGTCGTGGCCTGGTTGGCGACGGCGAGGAAGGCGCGGTTCTCGGGACGGTCCTTCGCGTACCAGCCCAGGTGCTTGCGCGCGATGCGCACGCCGGACGACTCGCCGTAGAAGGAATGCAGGTCGCGCAAATGGCCGAGCAGGATGTCGCGCACCTCGGCCAGGGTCGGGTCCGGCAGCTCGCCACCGGTCGCGAGGTGGTGCGCCACCTGGCCGAGCAGCCACGGGCGCCCCTGTGCGGCGCGGCCGATCATCACCGCGTCGGCGCCCGTGCGGCGCAGGACCTCCGCGGCCTTGCGTGGCGAATCGACGTCGCCGTTGGCGATGACCGGGATGGACAGCGCGGCCTTGACCGCGGCGATCGTGTCGTACTCGGCGCGCCCTCCGTACTGCTGGTCGCGGGTGCGGCCGTGGATGGCGAGCGCCGCGATGCCCGCCGCTTCGGCGCAGCGTGCGATTGACATTGCGTTCTTCGCCCCGGCCGCCCAGCCCGTGCGGATCTTGAGCGTCACCGGCACGTCGACGGCGGCGACGACGGCATCGAGGATCCGGCCCACGAGTGCCTCGTCGCGCATCAGCGCGGAGCCTGCCCAGGCATTGCAGACCTTCTTCGCCGGGCAGCCCATGTTGATGTCGATCAGCTGCGCGCCGTGGTCGACGTTGAAGCGCGCCGCCTCGGCCATCACCTCCGGCACCGTGCCGGCGATCTGCACGCTGACCGGGTCGGGCTCGCCCACGTGGTCCATGCGGTGGCGCGACTTGGCGGTCTGCCAGAAGCGCGGGTCGGACGTGGTCATCTCCGAGACGCACAGGCCCGCGCCCAGGCGCTTGCACAGCACCCGGAACGGCTTGTCGGTGACCCCCGCCATCGGCGCGAGGACCACCCGGGGAGCGATGGTGTGTGGCCCGATCCGCATCCGTGCATTGTAGGAGCGGGCGTGACGCTAGCGCCGGCCCCGCCGCCGTCGCCAGAACAGGAACCCGGTCACCAGCAGGAAGGCCGGCACCAGGCCGCCCAGGAACGTCAGCCAGCGGAACCAGCCGCCACCCACCGAGGCGATGTGCAGCGGGTAGATCGCTTCCGTCAGGCGGGCGCCGTAGGCCTGGCCCGTGGCGTCGTGCGCCAGCAGGACCTGCCGGCCGGCGCGGTCGACGTAGACCAGGCTGCGGCCGTTGGGATGCCATTCTTCTTCGCCGCGCGCGCGGAAACCGATGACGTCGCTGCCCGGTTCGGCGGGACTGGTCCGCGTCAGGCGCGCGTACGGCAGCGCGGTGCCGGCGGTCGCGAGGATCCGCGGCCAGTCCGGTGCCGCATCGCCCACGGCGGGCACGTCCGGCGCGGCCGGCGCGGGCGCGCCACCGAACACCCCGGTGAGCACGCTGCGGAACCCCGCGTGGTAGACCATGCCGACGCCCGTCAACGTCGACAGCAACAGCAGCGGCAACAGGAACACGCCGACGCTGCGGTGCCATGTCAGCCATCGCCGGACCGGGGGCCGGGCGTGCATCTTCAGGTGGGCACGCAGCGTGCCGAACCTCGGCCACCACAGATACACGCCGGTGAGCAGCAGGCCGAAGCCGATCCAGCCGACGACCCCGAGTACCTGGTGGCCGGCCTCGCCGCCGAGCAGATCGATGTGGAATTCCTGCAGGAACAGCAGCACGTCGCTGCTGGCGTGGCGTTCCAGGAGGAGCGCGCCGTCGGCGGGCGCGAAGTATGCCCGGTGCCCGTCGTCGAAATAGCCCTGCCACACGGGCAGGCCCGCGCCCGCGGGTTCGGGGAAGTGCAGGCTGCCCAGTCCCTTCGGCCCCCAACGCTCGAGGATCCCGGCAAGGACTTCGCCGTCGGCGACCGGCGCGTGTCCTTCCAGTTGCGGGTGCTGCATCCGCAGCAGGTCGTCGTGGAACACCAGCACGCTGCCCGTCAGCCCGACGAGCGCGAACAGCGTGCCTGCCACAAGCCCGACCCACAGGTGCAGCCAGGACAGCGCGGCGCGCACCGGCCCGGACATCAGAAGCGGTGGGTCCAGCTCGCGCTGAACACGCGGCCGCGGCCGGCGACGTAGTCGTCGTTGGCGGGCGTGGTCTGCGAGAAGTAGGTGATGTACTGGCGGTCGAACACGTTCTCGATGCCGAGTGCAAGCGCACCGACCGGCAAGTCCACGTTCGCCAGCAGGTCCACGGTGGTGAAGCCCTCGAAGCCGCCGGCCGGCGCGCCGTTCGCCTCGAACTCGCGATCGCGTGCGTGGCTCGCCTGGAGGCGGGTCGCCAACCCCTGCGACCATTCCTGTTCCCAGAACGCGGTGACGCGGTCGGGGCTGATGTTGACGCCGGGCAGGTCGCTGTCCAGGCGGTTGTCCTGGTCGCTGTCGTAGCGGCCATCCGCCGTCGCCCATGCCACGCCCAGGCGCGCGTCGCCGGTCAGCTGCAGCGCGACGTTGCCCTCGATGCCTTCGATCTCGGTGGCTTCGCGCTTGACCAGGTAGCTCTGGGTCGCCGCGTCGAAGGCCAGGCGCGAGCCGAACTCCGAGTCCGACCAGTACGCGGCCAGGTGCACCAGCCAGCGGCCGTCGTCGTAGTCCAGGCCGA
>CAMPJU010000193.1 GCA_946886995.1 uncultured Lysobacteraceae bacterium | reverse complement strand
GCAGCAATGGAACTTAAAAAGGGCTTTGGTTCCTCGCGAAACGGCCGCGACTCCAACCCGAAGTACCTCGGCGTGAAGATGTACGGCGGCCAGAGCATCGAGGCCGGCAACATCATCGTCCGCCAGCGCGGCACCCAGTTCCATCCGGGCAGCGGCGTCGGCCTCGGCCGCGACCACACGCTGTTCGCGCTGGTCGACGGCAAGGTCGAGTTCGCGGTCAAGGGCGCCAAGAAGCGCCGCACCGTCAGCGTGGTCGGCGCCGAGTAAGCGCCACCAACGCGGCAAGCCGGAAAGCCCCGCCTCGGCGGGGCTTTTCATTTTCGGCCGTCATTCCCGCGAAGGCGGGAATCCACGGCCGATCCTGTCAAAATGGATTCCCGCCTGCGCGGGAATGACGCAACGGACCGCCCATGAAACTCGTCGACGAAGCTGAGATCACCGTCATCGCCGGCAACGGCGGCAACGGCTGCGTGGGGTTCCGGCGCGAGAAGTTCATCCCGCTCGGCGGGCCGGACGGCGGCGACGGCGGCAACGGTGGCGACGTCTGGCTGCAGGCCGACGAGAACCTCAACACCCTCGTCGACTTCCGCCACCAGCGCCTCTTCAAGGCACAGCGCGGCGAGAACGGCATGGGCAGCCAGAAGTACGGCAAGGGCGGCGAGGACATCGTCGTGCGCGTGCCGGTGGGGACCGTGGTCACCAATGTCGGCACCGACGAAGTGATCGGCGACCTGACCCGGCACGGCGAGCGCCTGCTGGTCGCGCGCGGCGGCAAGGGCGGGCTCGGCAACATGCACTTCAAGAGTTCGACCAACCGCACGCCGCGGCAATCCACGCCCGGCGAGGAGGGCGAGGAGCGCCTGCTGCAGCTCGAGCTGAAGCTGCTGGCCGACGTCGGCCTGCTGGGCTTCCCCAACGCCGGCAAGAGCACATTCGTGCGCGCGGTGTCCGCCGCGACGCCCAAGGTGGCCGACTACCCGTTCACCACGCTCTACCCGAACCTGGGCGTGGTCAGCGTCGAGCCGCACCGCAGCTTCGTGATCGCCGATATCCCGGGCCTGATCGAGGGCGCCGCCGAGGGCGCCGGCCTGGGCGCGCAGTTCCTGCGGCACCTGCAGCGCACCCGGCTGCTGCTGCACCTCGTCGACATTGCGCCCCTGGCATTCGAGGGCGAGGGGGTCGAGGCACCGATGCCGCCGGCCGAGCAGGTGCGCGCGCTGGAACGCGAACTCGAGCGCCACGACCCGGAGCTGCTGGACAAGCCGCGCTGGCTGGTGATGAACAAGGCGGACCTGTTGCCGCCTGGCGAGTCGCAGGCGCTGGCCGAATCGATCGTGGCCGAGCTCGGCTGGACCGGCCCGTGGTACCTGGTGTCGGCGATCGGTCGCGAAGGAACCCGGCCGATCATGCTGGAGGTGCAGGCCTACCTGGACAGGCTGAAGGCCGAGGCGGCCGAAGCCGGTGAATGAAGGCAACAAAAAACCCGGCCGGAGCCGGGCTTTCGTGGACCGCCTTGCCGATGGCTCAGGCGGCCGCCTGGATCGCGTTGATGCGGGCGCTCAGGCGGCTCTTGTGGCGGGCGGCCTTGTTGCGGTGGATCAGGCCACGCGCGCTGTAGCGGTCGAGGATCGGCTGGGCCACGTCGAACGCGGCCTTGGCGCCGGCGGCGTCGTTGGCGTCGAGCGCCTTGAGCACCTTCTTGACGGCGGTGCGCAGCATCGAGCGCTGGCTGGCGTTGCGGGCATTGCGCACGACAGTCTGCTTGGCGCGCTTCTTGGCGGACTTGATGTTGGCCACGAATGGGATCCTGGTAAAGAATTCTGCGGTAGACAGGAAAGTATGGGCATTTCAGGAGCTTGCGTCAAGGTGGGGGCGTCCCCTTGAGTAACCCCCCGGTCACCCGCGGCCCGGGCCTGCTCCGCTCCGGGGCGGTGTTCAGCGCCATGACCCTGCTGTCCCGGCTGGCCGGCTTCGCCCGGGACATGCTCCAGGCCCGGTTGTTCGGGGTCTCGGCGGCCATGGACGCCTTCGTGGTGGCTTACCGGATCCCCAACTACCTGCGCCGGATCTTCGCCGAGGGCTCCATGCAGATGGCCTTCGTGCCGGTCTTCAACGAGCTCCGGCAGCGCGGCGACCGGGCGGCGCTGCGCGACTTCCTGGACCACATGGCCGGCGCCCTGTGCGCGGTGGTGCTGGTGGTGGTGGCGATCGGGATGCTGGCCGCGCCGCTGGTCGCCGGCCTGTTCGCGCCCGGCTCGCTGGACGAGCCGTTCAAGCACGAGCTGATCACGCAGATGCTGCGGATCACCTTCCCGTACCTGTTCTTCATTTCGCTGATGGCCCTCGTCGCCTCGGTGCTGAACAGCTTCGGCAGGTTCGCGCTGCCGGCGGTGACGCCGGTGCTGCACAACGTTGCGGTGATCGCGGCGATGCTCTGGCTGGCGCCCCTGTTCGCGGTGCCACCGGTCGCGCTTGCATGGGGCGTGCTGGCGGCGGGCGTGGTGCAGCTCGCGGTGCTGTGGCCCGCGCTGGGACGCCTCGGCCTGCGCCCGCGCTTCAAGGCCGGCTTCCGGCATCCGGACGTGCGCCGGGTCGCGAAGCTGATGGTGCCGACCCTCATCTCGTCGTCGGTGGCGCAACTCAACCTGCTGGTCGGCACCGTGTTCGCGTCGTTGCTGGTGACCGGCAGCCAGACCTGGCTGTACCTCTCCGACCGGCTGGTCGAATTCCCGCTCGGGCTGTTCGGCGTCGCGATCGGCACGGTCATCCTGCCGCACCTGTCGCGGCGCCATGCGGACAGCGACGCGGAGAGCTATTCGCACACCGTCGACTGGGCCATGCGCATGGCGCTGCTGCTGGGCGTGCCTGCCGGGCTGGGACTGATCCTGCTGGCGGGTCCGCTGACCGCCACCATCTACCAGTACGGCGAGTTCACCGCGTTCGACACCCGGATGGCGGCGATCAGCCTGTCGGCGATGGCGGTGGGCGTCCCGGCCTTCATGCTCAGCAAGGTGCTGATGCCGGCGTTCTATGCGCGCCAGGACACCCGGACCCCGATGCGCGCGGCGCTGTGGACCATCGCGGCCAACGTGCTCCTGACCATCGCGATCACCCTTCCGCTGTGGCTGCGCGGCGTCGAGGGGGCGCATGGCGGCATCGCCCTGGCCACTGGGCTGGCCGGCATCTTCAATGCCTGGCTCCTGTGGCGGTACGTGCGTCGCGCGGGCCTGCATCGGCCGCGACCGGGCTGGGGCGTGCTCGCGATGCGCCTGGGGATGGCGTGCCTGGCGATGGCCGCGGTCGTGCTGGCGATGCGTGGCTGGGTCGGCGACTTCCGGGCGCTGCAGGCCTGGTGGCGTGTCTTCTGGCTGCTCGCGACGGTGGGGGCGGGCGTCGTTGCGTACGTCGCGGCCTTGTGGCTGGCCGGGCTCCGGCCGGCGGATCTGCGCGAGCACTGAACATGCCGTCGCGCCGCGCCCGCGGACCGGTGCGCCGCACGCGCGCCGCTATACTCCGGGGTCGCCCCGCAACGCCCCCGCCTTGACCTCTACCGAACGCCCGCGCTGCACGCCGCACTGC
>CAMPJU010000192.1 GCA_946886995.1 uncultured Lysobacteraceae bacterium | reverse complement strand
TCGCCGACTGGCCGATCAAGGTCGAGGTGCTGTCGCGCTTCAAGTCGACCAAGGAAATCAAGGCCGAACTCGAAAAGCTGGCCGAAGGGAAGATCGACGTCATCGTCGGCACCCACCGGCTGCTGCAGAAGGACGTGAAGTTCCCGGACCTCGGGCTGGTCATCGTCGACGAGGAGCAGCGCTTCGGCGTGCGCCAGAAGGAAGCCCTCAAGGCACTGCGCGCCAACGTCCACCTGCTCACGCTCACCGCGACCCCTATCCCGCGCACGCTCAACATGGCGATGGCCGGGCTGCGCGACCTGTCGATCATCGCCACGCCGCCCGCGCATCGCATCGCGGTGCAGACCTTCGTCACCGCGTGGGACGGCGCGCAGCTGCGCGAGGCGTTCCAGCGCGAGCTCGCGCGCGGCGGCCAGGTGTACTTCCTGCACAACGACGTGGAATCCATCGGCCGGATGGGCCGCGACCTGCAGGCGCTGGTGCCCGAGGCGCGGATCGGCATCGCCCACGGGCAGATGCCCGAGCGCGAACTCGAGCGGGTGATGCTCGACTTCCACAAGCAGCGCTTCAACGTGCTGCTGTGCACGACCATCATCGAGTCGGGCATCGACATCCCGAACGCCAACACCATCGTGATCAATCGCGCCGACAAGTTCGGCCTCGCGCAGCTGCACCAGCTGCGCGGCCGCGTGGGCCGCTCGCACCACCGCGCCTACGCGTACCTGGTGATCCCGGACAAGCGCAGCATCACGGCCGACGCGCGCAAGCGGCTCGATGCGATCGCCGCGATGGACGAGCTGGGCGCCGGCTTCACGCTGGCGACCCACGACCTGGAGATCCGCGGCGCCGGCGAGCTGCTCGGCGAGGACCAGAGCGGCCAGATGGCCGAGGTCGGCTTCAGCCTGTACACCGAACTGCTGGAACGCGCGGTGCGTTCGATCCGCGAAGGCAGGCTGCCCGACACCGACCCGATCGACCACCACGGCGCCGACGTCTCGCTCAACATCCCTGCGCTGATCCCCGACGACTACCTGCCGGACGTGCACGCGCGGCTGACGCTGTACAAGCGCATCAGCGCCGCGGCCGACGGCGACGCGTTGCGCGAACTGCAGGTCGAGATGATCGACCGCTTCGGCCTGCTGCCGGATGCCGCGAAGCACCTGTTCGCGATCGCCGACCTGAAGCTGCAGGCCACGCGCCTGGGCATCCGCAAGCTCGACCTCGGCCCCGAGGGCGGGCGGCTGCAGTTCGTCGAGAAGCCCGATGTCGATCCGATGACCGTGATCCGTCTCGTCCAGGGCCAACCGAAGCACTACCGGATGGACGGTCCCGACAAGCTCAAGGTCATGCTGGACCTGCCGGAACCGGCCTCGCGCCTCGCTGCGGCGCGCGGCCTGCTGGCCGCGCTCGCCCCTGCCGCTACCATGCGGTGACCCGTTCCGCGGAGCACCCCGTGCGCATCCTTCCTTCGCCGTTCGCCTGCATCGCCGCGTCCGCCTGCATCGCCCTGTCCGCCTGCGCCTCCCTGCCCATGTCCTCCACGCCTGCCACCGTCGACTTCATCGTCGTGCGCCATGCCGAGAAGGAGACGGGTGCCGCGGTCGGCCAGGATCCAGCGTTGACCCCCGCCGGACGTGCGCGCGCCGCGGCGATCGCGCAGGCACTGGCCGATGCGCCGGTGGCCGCCGTCTACAGCACCGACTACGCACGCACGCGCGAAACCGCCTTGCCGACCGCGCGGGCGCACGGCCTGGAAGTGGTGACCTACGACGCCCGCGAGCCTGCGGAAACGCTGGCCGCGCGGCTGCGGGCCTCGCACGCCACGGGCACGGTGCTCGTGGTCGGGCACAGCAACACGGTGCCTGCGATCGCCGCGGCGTTGTGCGGGTGCGACGTGCCCGCGATGGACGAGACGGAGTACGACCGTCGCCTGGTGGTGGCGATCGACGCCGACGGCAACGCGACCCTGGCCAGCGACCGCCAGCCAGCAGCAACGCGGTGAAGGACGCCTTCCCGGCGAACCCGGCCACCTTCGGCGGGATCGTCGCGCGCATGGCGGACGACGGCCGTTCGGTCCACGCCGTCGCGACGCTCGTCGACGCCGGCACGCTGGCACTGGTGGCCACGCACGAGGCACGGGTGCAGGTCGACGTGGATGGCGACGCATTGCCCGCGCTGCTGGAGGCGCTCGCGGGTCTGCCGGGCGCGCCCGACATCGTGCTTGCCGAAGGGCTGGAGACCGCAGTGCGGTTCGGTGCCGCGGCGGAGCTGCCGTGCATCGGCATCGGCATCGCCGTCCCACCGGGCCTGCGGTCGCGCACGGAACTGCACGACATGCGCGGCGCGTTCACTCCGCTGCGCTCGGGGGACGTGCAGGTGGCCTGGCTGTTGCGCAGCCGAGTAGGCGCGCCGCCGATCGCGGTCGCCCCGGGCCACCGGGTCGCCCTGCCCTCGGCGCCGGAACTGGTGATGCGGTGCGTCCGGGGCGACCGGCTGCCCGAGCCGCTTCGCCTGGCGATCGCCGCGTTCGGCTGAACCGCCGATTTGCGCCCCCGCAGGGCCGGGTCTATGGTCGGGACAGGCCGCAGGGAACGGCCGTGACGCCAACAGGATCTCGGGGGAGACCATCCAGATGAACACGACCGCGCCATCCAGGATCGCGCTTTTCACCAGCACGCTTTTGACCGGCATGGTGCCGGCCTGCCTGCTGCTCGCACCCGCCGGCGACGCAAGGGCGCAGGCGACGTCGGTGGCTGCCACGGCCGCTCCTTGTCCGCACCTCGACGCGGCTTCCGGCCTGGCCTGGGAGCACCGCGCCGGGCCCGGCTACGACTTCTGCCGCGCGCTCGATGCCAGCGGCACGCAGGTGCTTGGCGTCTACCTCGGCGCCGATTCGCCGTTCGAGCCGTACGACGACCTGGCCGCCGAGCGCGGGATGATCGACGGCCACGAGGTCACCTGGTACAGCAGCGAACTTGCCGGGGCACCGGACGCGCAGGTGCGCGAGACGCTGCTGGTCCTTCCGGATGGTCGCGAGGCGCACGTGTGGCTGCGCGCGGAGAACCGGGACGAGCTTGCCGGCAAGCTGGAGCTGGCGCAGGGCCTGAGCTTCGCGCCGGTCCTGCTGTCGGGCCCCTAGCGCTAGAACCGTCCTTCCTGGAAGTCCACGAACGCCTGCATCAGTTCCTGGCGGGTGTTCATGACGAAGGGGCCGTGGCGGGCCACCGGCTCGCGCAGGGGACGCCCGGCCACCAGGATCAGCCGCGCGCCGGCATCGCCCGCGCGCAACGCGACGGTGTCGCCGCCGCCCAGCACGGCCAGTGACTGCGCGGGGACGGGGCGTGCGTCCTGGCCATGGCCGATCGCGGCGTCACCTTCGAAGACGTAGGCAAAGGCGGCGTGGCCTTCGGGCACGGCGTGTTCCCACGCGACGCCGGGTTGCAGGCCGATGTCCAGGTAGACGGGGGCGGTCGCGGGCTGGTCGATGGGGCCGGTGGCATCGTCGACCCTGCCGGCGATCACCTTCACTTCGACGCCCTCGGCGGGGCGTGCGACGGGGATCCGGTCGGGCGCGAACTCCTGGTAG